>CAZOOL010000001.1:0-41150 GCA_964581405.1 uncultured Oscillospiraceae bacterium
AGAAAAAAGAATTGTTTTTAACACTAAATATGATGAAACAGCCGGAAAAAAAGCATTTGAAATTATGGGCAAAAAATACCCCGGGATGAAAAGTACAGGAAGCTTTATTGTTAAATTATTTGAAGATGACCCTAAATACAAATTGTTAATACAATATTTAGAGGAAAATAGTTTTTCAAAATTCATAACGGATGATGAAGTATTTTCTAAAGAAGAGATGCTTTCGGCACCTATAATGCAGATGAAACCGGATTCATATACAGAAAGTCGTCCTATGCCTAAGGAAAATTATGGATTTCTTAAAGTATCATATGACCAAAACAGCGGTTGCGATATCTGTACAAAGGGAAAAATTCAGAATAAACCTTTACAGCTAATAGAAAAAACCAGTTTGGGAAAAAAGGACATCATCGGTTTACGGTGGACATATGGTTTTCTTGTTTCAAAGAGATTTAAAGAACTTGCAGAAGAAGCTGGACTTACAGGATGCGAATTTTGGCCGATTATAAAATATAAGGAACAAAAGCCTTTTGAAGAGATTTTTCAGCTCAAGATAACCGGAGTTATGCCAAAAATGGCAAATGAAACAAATATTATTCATGATTTTAGCGCGTGCAATATATGCGGTCATGAAAAGGTCTATCCTAAAGGTCGTATTTATTATAACGCAAGTGATTTGAAAGATGTTCCGGATTTTGCTCTTACTCAGGAGTGGTTTGGTATGTATTGGGATATTTGGCAATGGCCTTTTATGTCGCAAAAAGCATATCGCTTTTTCAAAGAAAACAAGATAAGCGGCATGAGGTTTTATCCTCCGGAAATTCTTGATAAATAATAAAAGAGCCCCTCTTTCGAGGGGCTATTTTTATGTTGACAATAAAAAAGAATAGAGTTAATATCAAAGTATAACTAACATTTGTAGGTGATTACAATGATTGTATATAGAAAAGTGGAAAATTGCCAACATGAACTTTCATCCGCTCCTCTTTTATATGTAAGATATGAAAGATATGAGGAGATAACATTTACAATTAAACCAATTTCTTCAAATTCTGTTTTTCAGGAAGCTTTTGGAATATATTTGAATCCTGATTTTGCAGGTGTGATTTATGTAAATGGCGAAAAGGTTAGTTTGGATAAATCAAAATGGAGAAACTTGATTTTTTGGGAAGAAAATGGAAAATTTTTATTTTGGAGCGATGCCCCAGCCGAAAAAGAATACAAAATTAATATAAAATTCAAAAAGGGAAGTATCGCGATTGATAACGGGTACGATCCTAAGATAGAAATTGAAAATCCCCGTTCATATTGCAAAACCATTGGAAAACTTTTTATTATGGAACCTTTATCTGATAATGAATTTATTGTGCGTTGTGGCAATGCGGATAATTTGAAATGTTTTAATGATTTGGTTCTTTATTTGAAAGTAGAACTCGGTGAAGAAGTAGATTCATAATATTATGATAAAAAAACAGCCCCTCTTCCGAGGGGTTGTTTTTTATGCGTGCTCATTTGAGCACGGGATTGAATTTTTCTTGAGCACGGTGCTCATTTGGTCTGTTCGCCGTAAATAACGGCGATGTTTTTTATCATTTCAACGGCTTTGTCCATCTGTTCGATGCTTGCAAATTCAAATTTGCCGTGGAAGTTATAGCCGCCGGTGCCGAGGTTCGGGCAGGGAAGACCCATGAAGGAAAGAACACAGCCGTCGGTGCCGCCGCGAACAGGGTTGGTGACAGGCTCGGTTCCGAGGGCGCGGATAGCCTTCTGTGCGTTTTCGATAAGATGCCAATGGTCTTTGATGATAACGCTCATGTTTTTGTAATCGAAGCCGGTTTCTGCAACAACGGTTCCCTCGCCGTAACGGCGGTTGATTTCGTCTGCGGCGCGTTTGATGTATTCAACGCGGTAAGCGAGTTTATCCGCATCGTGGTCGCGGATAATGTAATAAATTTCCGCGTTGTCACAGGTGCCTTTCATACCGGTGATGTGATAAAAACCTTCGTATTTTTCGGTGTGCTCGGGTCTTTCAACAGCGGGAAGGAGAGAGTTGAATTCCATTGCGACGATGGAAGCGTTTATCATCTTGTCCTTTGCGCTGCCGGGATGGACGGAAACGCCGTTGAATGTGATGTGTGCGTGAGCGGCGTTGAAGGTTTCGCATTCAACTTCGCCGAATGCGCCGCCATCGAGAGTATAGGCATAATCTGCGCCGAAGCGTTCCAGGTCAAAACGGTTTGCGCCTCTGCCGATTTCCTCGTCGGGGGTGAAACCGATCATGATTTTGCCGTGTTTGATTTCGGGGTTTGCGAGGAGTTCTTCCGCGGCGGTAAGGATTTCCGCAACGCCGTTTTTGTCGTCCGCGCCGAGAAGGGTGGTACCGTCGGTGACGATAAGGTGCTGTCCGACAAGTTCGTTCATCTCCGGAAAGTCCTTGCAGGAAAGATAAATATTCTCTTTTTCATTAAGAAGAACGTCACCGCCCTGATAATCGACGATTTTCGGCTTGATATTGATGCAGGGAACCTCCGCGACAACGTCCATGTGGGCGATGAAGCCGATAACGGGAGCGTTTTCGCATCCGGCGGAGGCAGGGATTTCGCCATAGACGTATCCGTTGTCATCAATGACAACGTTGCTGATGCCCATCTCCACCATTTCATCACAAAGCGCCTTTCCGAGGATAAGCTGTTCGGAAGTGCTGGGGCAGGTTTCGCTGTTTTCATCGGAAGCGGTGGGATATTGCACGTATTTAAGAAGTCTTTCGTATGCTTTCATTTTTACCTCCAAAAGAGTGCAAAAAAATTGCACTTAATACATTAAATTATATCAAAACCCGTGGAAATATGCAATGCCCAAAATAACGTGTTTTATTGTTTAAAATGTATAAATCTTTTCACTTTTTATTAAACAAAATAGCGATATTTAAGAAAACGCATTTACAAAAAGTGTAAATACAGTTATAATATGGTCAGTGCAGAACAACAATTATCCATGTGCACTAATCTATTTCAGAGAGAAGGATTAAAATGCGTACCACAATTAAACTGATTGCAATTCTTGCTTGCCTTGCACTCGTATTTGCCGGCTGTTCCGGCGGCGAAACCAACGAAGTTGACCTCAACTCCTATACCCTTGAAGAAATCATCGAAAAAGCAAAGGCGGAAGGCCATGTTGAATCCGTCGGTATGCCCGATTCCTGGGCAAACTGGGGACTTTCCTGGGACGGTCTTGAAGCTGAATACGGCATTACTCAGTCCGACGTTGATATGAGCTCCGCAGAAGAGCTTACTGCTTTCGCAAACGACAATACCAAAGACATCGGCGACGTTGGTATTGCATTTACTCAGCAGGCAATTGACGACGGTCTTGTACAGTCCTATAAGACCTCTTACTGGGATTCCGTTCCGGACTGGGCAAAAGACCCCGACGGCCTTTGGATGATTGCCTACACCGGATGCACCGCATTCATTTATAACAATGACCTTTGCGATGAACCCATGCCTACCTCCTGGGCTGACGTTCGTGAAGGCACCTATACCGTTTCCATCGGCGACGTAGTCGGCGGCGCAACCGGTCAGGGTGTTGTTGTTGCAACTGCATATGCATTCGGCGGCGACCTCGATAATCTTGAACCTGCTTTTGAATTCTGGCTTGAAATGGCAAAAGCCGGCCGTATCAATAAACTTGATATCCTCCTTCAGAATATTGAAGCAGGCGAAATCCAGCTCGGCGTAACCTGGTCCTATAATGCACTTACCTACAGAGATTCCGCAATTAACAGCAAGGGCTATGATATGACCACCTGCATTCCTTCCGACGGCGCCATCCTTGTCGGATATGCATCCATCATCAATAAGAATTCCGATACTCCCTTTGCAGCAGCACTCGCAAGAGAGTATATCTTCTCCGATGCAGGTCAGATCAACCTTGCTAAAGCAGGCGCTGTTCCCACCAGAACCGACGTTGAGATACCCGCAGAAGTCGTAGCACAGACTTTCGATCCTTCCGAATATGCAAACGCAGTCGGTATTGAGGACGCAGCACATTATGCAGAAGTTTGCGCAGAGATTTCTGCTTGGTGGCAGGAAAATATCATCCCGCTTCTCGGATAATCATTTGATTAAAGTTTAATCGATAAGCAACGAGAATGGGGCGTGCTTAATAAAAGTACGCCCCATTTTTTAAGTGAGGTGTGACCCTATGAAAAAACAAGCCTGCGGCAAAAAGATGACGAGCAAATATGTTTATCTGCTCGCGCTGCTTCCTTTCGTTATTGTCGTTCTGCTGTTCGAACTTTTGCCGCTTGTAATGCTTATTATTAACAGCTTCGGTTCGGACGCTGATAAGGAAATTCTTTTCACTCTTGAAAATTATAAGAAAATATTTTCGACTTTACTTTATCAGACTTCAATAAAAAACAGTCTTATAATTACTGCGGTTTCAACCGCTGCGGGAATAGTTATAGCATTCCTCGGAGCACAGGCTGCTCATAATTCCAGAGGAAAATTCAGAACCGCATTTATGGCTGTGCTCAATATGACATCCAACTTTGCGGGTGTTCCGCTTGCTTTTGCTTATGTCATTATTCTCGGAAATTCGGGTGTCATCAAACAGATCGCGAATCTTTACGGAATCGAATTTATCCAGAATTTCGATCTTTATTCCAGCAGCGGCCTTGTTCTTATGTATATTTATTTCCAGATTCCGCTTTCTACGCTGCTTCTTATTCCTGCGTTCAATGGAATAAAAAAGGAATGGCAGGAAGCAAATATGCTCCTCGGCGGAAGAAGCAGCACTTTCTGGTTCAAAGTAGGTATTCCGGTTCTTATGCCGAGTATTCTTGGAACTATCAGCGTTCTTTTTGCAAATGCGCTTTGCGCATACGCAACCGCATATGCGCTCCTCATGAACAACTTCTCGCTTTTGCCGATCAATATTTCCGCGGCGTTCACTGGCGATATCAGAAGCCAGCCGGCGCTTGGCGCTGCGCTTTCCGTTGTCATGATGGTGCTTATGTGTGTTGTTATTCTTCTTAACAACTACATCGTCAAAAAGACGACACAATGGAAAACGAGGTGAGCGATATGAATAAATGGTCCAAAGTTTCAGCAAATATCGTTATGACCTGCGTTATCGTATGGCTTCTTATTCCGCTTGTTGCGACAATTCTTTATTCGCTGTTTGAAAAATGGACGGGCATTATCCCCGCAGGTTTTTCCCTCGACAGCTATAAGGCGATACTCAGCAACACAAGCTTCCTTACTTCGATTTATCAGACTATCCTGCTTTGCGTGATTCCGATAGTCCTCACGATAATTCTCGTTCTTCTTGCGCTTTTTGTTGTTACAATCTATTTTCCGAACCTCGAGAAATACCTCCAGATTCTCTGTATGATTCCTTATACCATTCAGGGCGTTATCCTTTCCGTATCAATTCTTTCTCTTTACGGAAAGAGCGGAACCATTCTTGGCGAAAGAATGGTAATGCTTATCGGAGCATACTGCATAATCATTCTTCCGCATATTTATCAGGGCATAAGGAACAGTATGCATGCGGTAAATATGCCGATGCTTCTCGAAGCGGCGGAAATGCTCGGCGCAAGCAAGCTTTATGCGTTTTTCAGGGTAATCGTTCCAAACATTATAACCGGTATCACCGTTTCCTCTCTTCTTGCGGTCGGTATTCTCTTTGGTGACTACGTCATCATCAGAAACCTTTCCGGAAGCGGAATTTCGAACATGCAGGTATTCCTGTATCAGACGATGAAACGTTCCAGTACGGAATCCGCGGCGGTTTTTGTAATCATCATGCTCATCACTTTTGTGATAACCGCGCTGGTGCTTTACCTCCAAAGCCGCAACAAACTCGAGAAAATCCAAAAAGAAGGGAGATAAGCAGTAATGTCTTATATTCGTTTTGAAAATCTTAACAAATCTTTCGGAGATAACCACGTTCTCAAAGATATAAATCTCGACGTTGAGAAAGGCGAACTTGTAACCCTTCTCGGTCCCTCCGGCTGCGGCAAATCGACTCTTCTCCGCTGCCTTTCCGGTCTTGAACAGGTAACCAGCGGAAGAATTTATCTTGACGGGGTGGATATCACAGACGTAAGTCCCCGCGACCGCGGAATAGGAATGGTCTTCCAGCAGTATTCTCTTTTCCCGAACATGAGCGTAAAGGATAACGTCGCTTTCGGTCTTAAAATGAAAAAAGTTCCGAAGGATGAAATTGAAAAGAAAGTAAAAGAAATGCTTGATATTGTCGGTCTTTCCGATAAAATCGACCAGTTCCCGATGCAGCTTTCCGGCGGTCAGCAGCAGCGTGTCGCTCTTGCGAGAGCAATCGTCACAGAGCCGAAGGTCCTCCTTCTTGATGAACCGCTTTCCGCAATCGATGCGCTTCTCCGCCATAATCTTCAGATTGAGATCAGAAGAATCCAGAAGGAACTCAACATCACCACTATCTTCGTAACCCACGACCAGGACGAAGCAATGGTTATGTCCGATACCATTCATCTTTTTAATGCGGGTCATATTGAACAGTCCGGCAGTCCAGTTGAGCTTTATACTGCTCCGGCAACAAAATTTGCGGCTTCCTTTATCGGAAACTACAATCTTCTCAGCGCGAAAAAATTTGGCAGAGCCTGCGGCGATATGCTTGAATGTGAGGACGTTGCAATCAGACCTGAAATCGTAAGAATTCATAAAGAACCTGTCGAGTCCGGAAGCTGCTATCAGTTCAAGGGAAAGATCACCAGCTTTATCTCTCACGGAAACGTCATCCGCTTCCACGTTGAATGTGAGGATATTTGGCTCAATGCGGACGTTGTTTTTGAACGCGAGCTTGCCTATAACGAAGGCGACGAAGTTTATGTTTCCGTAGAAAAAGACCTTGTCATCAAACTCTGACGGCGTTATAGTAATGGCGAAGCAGTACCGGGAAGCGTTTTGATTCCCGGTACATTTTATAAAAAATAATATTTTTTTGGAGGAAAGTTATGACTAAAATCTATGCTCATCGTGGTTTTTCCGAAAAATATCCTGAAAATACAATGCTTGCTTTCAGAAAAGCGGCAGAAATCGGTGCGGAAGGTATTGAAATCGACGTTCACCTTACTAAGGACGGCGAGCTTGTTGTAATGCATGATGAAAACACAATACGCACCACCGGTGTTGACGCGCTTATCAAAGACCTTACCCTCGAGGAGTTCAAGACGCTCGATGCGGGATATATTAAAAAAGGCGAATTTGAGTTCGAGGCTCCGCCTACGCTTCGGGAGGTTTTTGAACTTATGGCAGAAACCGGGCTCGAATGCAATATTGAAGTCAAAACCGGCGTTTTTGAATATAAAGGCATTGAAAGAAAAATCCTTGCCCTTATGGATGAATACAATCTCCGCGATAAAATTATCATCAGTTCATTTAATCATTTTACCTGCACCCGTTTCAAGGAACTGGCTCCGGATGTAAAATGCGGCTTCCTCGAGGAAAGCTGGCTCATTCATCCGGGCGCATATACACGCGCAAGGGGAGTTGAATGTTTCCATCCGTTCTTCAACTGCCTCAACCATGAGAATATGCAGGATCTCCGCAACAACGGAATCGAAATTAACGCATGGACGATCAACGATGAGGACGATATGAGAAAAGCGCTCAAGCTTCAGCTTGAAATCGCTATTACCAACCGCCCCGAAAGGTATCTTGAAGTCAGAAAGGAAGTATGCGGCGAATGATGCGTGTTGCACATAGAGGTCTTGCGGGGCTTTATCCGGAAAACACTATGATTTCGTTTGAAAAATGTCTCGAGTATTCGCCGGAGGCCATCGAAATGGACGTTCAGATGACCAAAGACGGTGAACTCGTTGTTTTCCATGACGAGGAAGTTTCGCGCACAACCGGCGCGAAAGGATGGGTCAAGGATATGACCCTTGCGGAAATGCGCGAGCTTGACCCTTCCAACGGCTTTGATATTCATGACCAGAAGGTGCCTACCCTTGATGAATATTTCTCCCTTGTGGAGGATAAGGACCTCGTTACCTTCGTTGAACTTAAAAACAGTTTTATTACTTATGACGGAATGGAAGAAAAGGTTCTGGAATGTATCGACAGGCACAACCTTCGCAAAAAGGTTATAGTTTATTCCGCTAACCATTATTCCGTTATGAAATTCAAGGCAATGGCGCCGGATATCGAAATTTGTTTTCCGTTCGATAACTGGATTTTTGATTACGGCGAATACTGTGAAAAACGCAATGTTACCATAACTATCCCGTATCACTTTGCTCTAACGCAGGAAATCATGGATGATTTCCACAAGCACGGTGTAAAGGTTTATCCCTGGACAGTGGATGAGCCGGATGAAATGCGCCGTATGCTCGATATGGGAGCTGACGGAATGCTTACAAACAGGGTGGACTTGCTGACAAATCTTAAATAATATCCGAACCTAAAAAAAGCCTTCGCGGTGCTCCGCGAAGGCTTTTTTGTGCAGTTATTCATTATATTTGCTGTAAGATGAATAGTTTTGTTCGATGAATTTGTTCCAATCTGAAACAAGTTCTGTATAGTTTTTTTCACCAATGAAAAGGGTTCCGCCGGAGCAGATACTATCTATGACGGCGTTTTCTCCGTAAATATTAACAAGATAGCCGATGAAAGAAGAACCGGCAGCATAGGAATCGTTTGGATTTTTATAGTTTCTGCTGTAAACGGCAATATTTTCAATTTCACCGAAATCAACGGACATATCAATGGGTCTTTTGATGTTTTCACGATACTCGCGGACGTAAAGCGTCGATTCGCTGTTGGAAACGGAATTATAGTCTGCATTGAGGAAGGCTATGCCGTAATAATCATATTTATAAGAAAAATATCGTGCGAAGCCTTCTGTTGCCCAATTTGCGTTTATAGAGGAAGAGGCAGCGAGCGAATGGATGTATTCATGCATAAGCGAATCAATATTCAGAAGATAAATTGTGTGTTTTCCGGAATTGTAATACGAATATGATCCGCTGTTGCTGAAAACGATCGAAAGTGAATTATCATAGTTTGCCAATCTAAAAAGTTCTTGATAGTTCTGCATCTGCGCAGAATTTGTTTCAAAAAATGCTTTTATGCTTTGATAATCATCATGGAGAAAATTTTCGGATGTAAGCGGATTCATCTCATTATGAGAATCAAGCCAGTCCTTTTCGATGAAAAATTCGGAATACCTGCATTTCGCAGTGTAGTCAAAAGAGTAACCGCCTTTGGCGTATAAAATTTCGCCGGGAACAAAATCAAGCCCGTTTTCTTTATAAAATTGAAAAAGAATATCATTGAAAAGATAGACGCTTTCGGGATCGGAACTTGCAGATAATAAAAAATGGAGTTCCTCAATAGTATGGTTACTAAGATAATCATTAATAAAAGCTGCAGAAATTGCTTTTACAATGGATATTTCTTCTTCAGAAATGAAGTTGCTTTTGAAACAAAGCAAATTTATATCGAGAATGGCGGGATTTTCGATATCGGAAGGAAATATGGCGAACTTTTCGCCGTTTAGATATGAAGCGTAACCGTATAAAGCGCCGTAATTGCAATATTTACCGAACAGAGCAGAAAGAACATCTGTGGAAAAATACAGAGAGTTCCAATCTCTGACGGGAGTATATAGAATTCCGTCGAGTATATAGATATCAGAAAGTGTTTCAGTTGAAAAAACATAAATTGAGATTTTGCTGCCGTAATTTACCTTTTTTAGTAATTTTTCAACAGCTTCAATGCAGGAAGAACGGTCCGATTCCGGAACGCTTTCTTCAAATCCGTAAAATGCAAAATCACCTTCGGTAACGAAAAGTTCTTTCGAGAATGAATAGCTTCCGTTTACTTCGGAGTATTTGATGCTTTCGGTTTTGAAATTAAGATCAGAAACATCAATACCGATATTTTGACAGCCGGAAAATATACATATCAATAAGCAAAAAAGAATTTTAAGAATATTTCTCATATTATTTTCCGAAAAGCTTTGCCAAAGGCTCTATTACTTTCTGCAAATCGGAAATTGCTTTGTTGAGGGTTTCGATATCTATCTGGCTGACGGTTTTGAGCGCTTCGTCAACGTCCTCAAGAGCTTTCGTAAGAGCGTCGCCGCTTTCTTCGATAAGGGCGTTGGCGTTGTTGAGAAGCTCGGTTAGCTGGGATTCTTCGAGAACGGTGTTCAGTTCGTGGGTGAGCGCGGTTATTTCGCTTATGGCGGAATTTACGTCCTCGAGCATGCCGCCGACCTGGATGCTGAGCACCAGAATGGCCGCTGCGATAATGAGCATGAGCACAGAAACGATAACTGTTTGTTTCTTGACCCATTTTGTTTGTTTTTCAAGAAGCTCAGTCTGCTTAAGGCTTTGTTCATACAAAAGTTTTTGATAATCTTTTTCGTTTGCGGGAACTTCAACCATGTTGTTTTCCATAAATTTGCCTCCTTTATGTTACGATATCAACTATTCCGAAAGAGAGTATGCCCATAATTATGCCGCAGGCAATAACGCCGAGCAAAATAGCGAAGCTGGATTTTACAACACGGAGCTGGAGCAGAGTTGCAATCAAAGAAGCGCTCCATGCTCCTGTTCCGGGAATAGGCAGTGCGGTGAAAAGAAAAAGCCCGAGGAATTCGACGTTATCGACGGTTTTGGATTTTTTATTACCGTGGTCGATTATTTTTTGGAATATCCAGCCGATTTTATTGATTTTTGAAAGATAAACAAGAACTGTTTTGGCGAATTTTATAAGGAACGGAACAGGAAGGATATTTCCTATAACGCAGCAAATAAGAGAAGGGATAAAAGGCATTTCCGCAACGGCGGCATATATCATAGCTCCGCGAAGTTCCACAAGGGGAACCATGGATATTAAAAACAAATAAAGATAATCGAGCAAAAAATCACATCCTGATATGTAGTCAAATATATTCTAAATGATATTATCATAATTGTAAAGTAAAATAAATGAGAAAAACTCTTTTATTTAAAATAGATTTGTGCTATTATTAATCTGTATTTTTATGACCCGGAGGAAATTATGAAAAAGATTCTTTCTATCTTACTTGCCATTATGATGATGGTATCCGTTTTTGCGGGCTGTTCCGATGAAGCCGCGGACGGAAACGAAAACAATTCCGAAGCGGAGGGCGAAAGCGGCGGCATCGTTGTTGAATCCCTCAATAAATCTTTCACCGCTGTAATTTACGGCGATGAAGATGAAAAAGAATTTTGGAACGAAATAAAAGATGCTTTTGAGAGCGCAAACCAGGGCGTTACGATCAATATGATTATCAGCGAGGATGCCGCCTATGAAGTGCGCGACAGAATCCTTTCCGGTAATTCTCCGGATTTCGTTTATCTTCCTTCCGATGAAGAAAGCGGAGTTACAAACGCGCTCATCAAAGATAAAGCTATGACGGATATAAGCGATATAGTTGCCTATGCGCCAAGCGGAGCTTTTGAAAATAATATATGCAAGCCGTATGATGACGGAAAAGCATACATTGCGCCTTATTTCTTTGAAACCGAAGGACTTATCTACAACAAAGAGCTCCTTTCCGAAAACGGTTTCAGTGTTCCGGAAACATGGGATGATTTTGTTGCCATTGCGGAAGCTTGCAAAAACAAGAATTTTTCTTTCTATACTTATTCAGGCGCCGAACCCAGTGAGTTTGTAAGTATGTTCGCGGCGGCGCTTGTTCCGGTGATCGGTATTGAAGAAGTCGCAAAACTTCTTGACTGTGAAAAGGAAGCTTGGGAAAACGATTCCGTAACCGCATTTGCGGAACAGATCGAAAGCGTAACAAAGCTTGTTGTTTCCGGCAGCAGCACAAAAAGCAGGGAAGACGTTATCGAATGTCTTGAGGAAGGCGAAGCCCTTTTTATTTCCGGCACCGGAAACGACCTTGAAGAGCTTAACAAGGATGAAGAAAAATACGCCATCTGCGATTATCCGGTTCTTTCCAGAGGAAGCGTAAACATTGTTTCTTTCTCTGAAATGTATATTCCGATAGAGGCGAAAGAGGTTGAACTTGCGAAACAGTTCATTGCTTTCCTTTATGGTGATACCGCTATGAGCATTGCTTATGAAAAACTCGGCAAAACCGTGATTGAAAGCGGCGAAACTGTTTTCGCTCCCGAATTTGCAGTAAAATCCGCCGGCAACGAAACTCTTTCCGACGAGTTCTGCGCTCTTGTTGTTGATATATTCAAAGGCAATGTTGATGCCGATGAATTCAAAGACAAGATGCTTGAATATATCGAAGAATACTGACATCATAACTCAAAAGGAGATACAAAATAAATGGATAAACCTAAGTTTTATATCACAACAGCCATTGCATATACTTCCAGAAAACCGCATATCGGCAACAGCTATGAGATCGTTCTCACCGATGCTATCGCAAGATATAAAAGAATGCAGGGATATGATGTTTTCTTCCTCACCGGAACCGATGAGCACGGTCAGAAAATTGAAAAATATGCCGCGGATGCCGGCATGACTCCGAAGGAATATGTTGATAAGGTTTCGGGTGAAATCAGGGATATCTGTGATACCCTCAACACCACTTACGACCATTTCATCAGAACCACCGACGAATATCACGAAAAAACCGTACAGAAGATTTTCAAAAAACTTTACGAGCAGGGAGATATTTAGAAAAGCGAATACGAGGGCCTGTACTGCACCCCCTGCGAATCTTTCTGGACCGAAAGCCAGCTTGTTGACGGGAAATGTCCCGACTGCGGACGTGAAGTTGGCAAGGCAAAGGAGGAAGCATATTTCCTTCGCCTTTCCAAATATCAGAAACAGCTTGAAGAATTTATTGAGAGCAATGAAAACTTTATCTATCCCGAAGCACGCAAAAAAGAGATGCTCAATAACTTCATCAAACCCGGACTTCAGGATCTTTGTGTTTCCAGAACATCTTTCAAATGGGGTATTCCCGTAACGTTTGACGACAAGCACGTTATCTATGTCTGGATTGACGCGCTTTCCAACTATATCACCGCTCTCGGATACGACCCGGAGGGCAGCTCCGAACAGTATAAAAAATACTGGCCTGCGGACGTGCATATAATCGGAAAGGATATCGTAAGATTCCACACCATTTACTGGCCCATTATGCTTATGGCGCTCGGCGAGCCCCTTCCGAAGCAGGTTTACGGTCATCCGTGGCTTCTTTTCGGCGAGGATAAAATGTCGAAATCCCGCGGCAACGTAATCTATGCAGACGACCTTACCAAAGTATTCGGAGTTGACGCTGTCCGTTATTACCTTCTTACTGAAATGCCTCATGCAAACGATGGTTCCATTACCTACGAAGCGATGATCGACAGATTCAACACCGACCTTGCAAACACTCTCGGAAACCTTGTTAACCGTACCGTTGCGATGCAAAATAAATATTTCGACGGAGTTATTCAGTCGCCCGACTGCCACGGAGAATTTGATGATGACCTTAAAGCCACCGCCAAGAAAGCGATGGAAGGCTTTGATAAGAATATCTCCGAATATAAAATGAGCGATGCAATTGACTGCATTATGGACCTTGCGCGCCGCTGCAACAAATATATCGACGAAACCATGCCCTGGGCTCTGGCGAAAGACGAAGCGAACAAGGCAAGACTCGGAACGGTTCTTTATAACCTTCTTGAAGGAATCCGTATTCTTTCCGTGCTCATCGCTCCGATAATGCCCGATACCACCGGAAAGATTGCGGAACAGCTTGGCATGGAGGTTCAGACCTACGAAAGCATTCAGAACTTCGGCGGACTTGAAGCAGGCAGAAAAGTCGGAACCGCAACACCTCTTTTCTCCAGAATAGACGGAGAAAAACTTATTGCGGAACTTGAAGCTGCTCATAAAGCGCAGCTTGAAGCCGAAAAAGCAGCCGAAAAGCCCGTGATTGAGCTTGAACCGGAAATCACCATTGATGATTTTACCAAAGTGGAACTTCGCGTTGCAAAGATACTTGAATGCGAAAAAGTTCCGAAGGCAAAGAAACTCTATAAAATTCAGCTTGACGACGGAATGGGCGGACGCCAGATCGTTTCCGGAATAGCACAGCATTATACTCCCGATGAGCTTATCGGCAAAAAAGTCGTAATTGTTGCGAACCTCAAGCCCGCAAAGCTCTGCGGAGTTGAGTCCAGCGGAATGCTTCTTGCGGGAAACAGGGAAGATGATTCTGTCTGCGTTACATTCATTGATGATTCCGTACCGGTGGGAACGAGGCTCCATTAATGGAATACAGAGGAATTTTTGATACCCACGCCCATTATGACGACGAAAGATTTGATGAGGATCGTGACACCGTGCTCGGAGGACTTGCCGGGCACGGCGTTTCCTTGGTAGTTGATCCTGCCTGCGACCTTGAATCCTGTAAAAAGACCATTGCGCTTTCTTCGGAATACAGTTTCCTTTACTCTGCTGTGGGGGTCCACCCACATTCTGCTGAAAGCGACGGAACGGGCAGCTGGCTTGAAAAAGTCGAGGCTTTTTCAAAAAACAAAAAGGTCGTGGCGATAGGAGAGATCGGTCTTGATTATCACTATGATTTTTCACCGAGGGATAAGCAGAAGGAGGTTTTTGCCGCCCAGCTTGCCCTTGCAAATGACCTTGGCCTGCCGGTGATAATTCACGACAGGGAAGCCCATGCGGATACCCTTGAGCTTGTAAAAAAATATCGTCCGAAGGGGATAGTCCATTGTTTTTCCGGCTCTGCTGAAACCGCAAGGGAGTTCCTCAGACTCGGAATGTATATAGGCTTTACGGGTTCAGTAACATTCAGGAACGCAAATAAGCTTCTGCTTGCGGCGATGGAAGTTCCGGAGGACAGGATACTCCTTGAAACGGACTGCCCGTATATGGCGCCGGTTCCTTTTAGAGGACAGAGATGCGACAGTACGCTTATTCCTGCGACGGCGGAACGTCTTGCGGAGCTTCGCGGAACGGACCCGCAGACGCTTATCGACCGGGCAAGGGAAAACGGCTGCAGAATTTACGGAATCGATGCGGAGGACATAAAATGAGAATAAGAAGAAAACCCTGGGCAAGACCGGAACTTGCCGAATGGGAAAACTGCATAGACGTTCCGGCAGAGAACAGAGGAAAATGGCATTCGGTTTTCAAAAATGATGCTCCGCTTATGATTGAGCTTGGCTGCGGAAAAGGCGGCTTTATTTCAAAGCTCGCGGTTGCCCATCCGGAAACCAACTTCATTGCCGTTGATATCAAAAGCGAGATGCTCGGACTTGCAATGCGCAATATCAAGCGCGAATATGCCGAGGCGAACAGGGAAGTTGACAACGTATATATTTTCAGCCAGGAGATCATGCTTATCAATAAGGTTTTTTCCAAGGATGATATGTGCGACAGAATTTATATCAATTTCTGCAACCCCTGGCCCAAAACCCATGACCACAAAAAACGCCTTACCCATAACAACCAGCTGATGCAGTACCGCGAATTCCTTAAAGACGGAGGCGAGATTCGATTCAAAACCGATAATGACGATCTTTTTCTTTCATCGAAAAGATATTTTGCGGAATGCGGCTTTGAACTTACTTTTGTTACCGAAGATCTTCATAATTCCGGTTTTGAGGATAATATAATGACTGAACACGAGAAGATGTTTTCGGAACAGGGAATACCGATAAAGTTTTTGATTGCTAAAAAATTAACGGTAAATCCGTCTGAAAATTTGCTCAGTGACAATGAAAAAACGGTCAGTGAACCCTGAAAATCGGTCAATCGGTCCGAATTTGTGAACAAAAATTAAAAAATCATGTATTTTATGAAAAATATGTGCCAAAACAATTGACATTTGGCAGCGTATGGTATAGAATGTATTTAGCACTCAAAAAGAAAGAGTGCTAAAAAGTGTCTAATCAATAAATAACATATATTTAGGAGGATTTCCAATGAACGTAAAACCCCTTGGAGACAGAGTTGTTATTAAAATGGTGGATTATGAAGAAAAGACCAAAGGCGGTCTTTTCATCACCGCTACCGCACAGGACAAACCTGAAATCGCAGAAGTTATTGCAGTTGGCCCCGGCGGCGTCATTGACGGCAAAGAAGTTGAAATGCAGCTCAAAGTCGGCGACCATGTAATCATGGGCAAATATGCCGGCACCACTGTTAAAATCGACGGGGAAGAGATCATCATCCTCTCTCAGAACGACATCCTTGCTGTTGTTGAAGACTGATTTTAATTATTGTTAACTTTTTACGGAGGTAATTATATATGGCAAAACAGATGCTTTACGGCGATGACGCAAGACGTGCCCTTCAGGCAGGTATTGACCAGCTCGCCAATACTGTAAAAATTACTCTTGGCCCCAAAGGCTGCAACGTTGTTCTTGATAAAAAATTCGGAACTCCTATGATCTGCAACGACGGTGTTACCATCGCAAAAGAAATTTCCCTTCCGGATCCTTTCCAGAACATGGGCGCGCAGATCGTTAAAGAAGTTGCTGAAAAAACCAATGATGCAGCGGGCGACGGTACCACCACCGCAACTATCCTTGCACAGGCACTTGTTCGCGAAGGTATGAAAAACGTTACCGCCGGCGCGAACCCCATGCTCGTAAAACGCGGAATCCAGAAAGCTGTTGACGTTGCAACCTCTGCTGTTCTCAGCAATGCAAAAGCTGTTTCCGGTTCTCAGGATATCGCAAGAGTTGCGACCATCTCCTGCGGCGACCCCGAACTCGGCGAACTCATTGCAAACGCAATGGAAAAAGTAACCACCGACGGTATCATCACCGTTGAAGACAGCAAAACCGCAAACACCTATATCGAAGTTGTTGAAGGTATGGAATTCGACCGCGGCTACCTCTCTCCCTATATGGTAACCGATACCGATAAGATGATCGCCGTTATCGAGGACTGCTCCATTCTTCTTGTTGAGAAAAAGATTTCCTCCTTCCAGGAACTCGTTCCGATCCTTGAACAGACCATGAAAGCGGGCAAAAAGCTCCTCATCGTTGCAGAAGATATCGATGGCGATGCTCTTACCAACCTCATCGTTAATAAACTCCGCGGCACCCTTAACGTATGCTGCGTAAAAGGTCCCGGCTTCGGCGACAGAAGAAAAGAAATGCTTCTCGATATCGCTGCTCTTACCGGCGCAACCCTTGTTTGTGATGATATCGGCCTCAACCTCCAGGAGGTTAAACTTAATCACCTCGGCTTTGCAAAGAAAGTCAAAGTTGACAAAGATAAAACCCTTATTGTTGACGGCGCAGGTTCCAAAGATGAAATCCAGGGACGCATTGCTGTTATCAAAGCTTCTTATGAGACCGCACACAGCGATTACGACCGCGAGAAACTTCAGGAAAGACTTGCAAAGCTCGTCGGCGGCGTAGCAGTCGTTAAATGCGGCGCAGCAACCGAAACCGAAGCGAGAGAAAAGAAACTCCGTATCGAGGACGCTCTCAACGCAACCAAGGCTGCAGTTGAAGAAGGTATCGTAGCAGGCGGCGGCGTTGCTCTTGTTAACGTAATCGGCGAAGTAGAAAAACTTCTTGCACATACTTCCGGAGACGAAAGAACCGGTGTTTCCATCGTTGTTCGCGCTCTTGAAGAGCCGATGCGCCAGGTTGCAATCAACGCAGGTCTTGACGGTTCCGTTGTTGTAGATAAAGTTCGCCGTTCCAGAAAAGTCGGCTATGGCTTCAACGTATTCACCGAAGAATTTACCGACATGATCGAAGCCGGTGTTGTTGACCCTGTCAAAGTAACCCGTTCTGCACTCAACAACGCAGCTTCCGTTGCATCCATGGTTCTTACCACCGAAAGCCTTGTAACCGAAATCCCCGAATATCAGGGCAGATTCATCAACGAGGTTCAGGAGAAAATGCACCAGGTTCCGAAACCCTCCGGCAATTGGTAATATCTGAATTTAATACCGAAAAGAGCTTCCCGACCGGGAAGCTCTTTTTTATCAATATTTTATTTTCATAAATCCTTCGCAGCCCATTTCGGAATAGGGGATAAAGCCGCAGGATTTATAGAAGGAAACGGTTTTCTCTGTATTATCCGTTGCGAGTTCAACCTGATAAACCTCCGGATAACAGTCGAGCATGGCCTGTATAAGCCTTTTGCCGATGCCTTTGCGCTGATATTCCGGCAGGATAAGGATATCCTGTATAAAAACGACTGAATATCCGTCTCCGACGGCGCGGATTATGCCAACGAGCCTGTTTCCGTCGTGAGCACCGAAAATTTTGAGAGAATGTTCAAATGCGTGCTCAAGCATTTCGGGTTTGTTTGTGTATGAGCACCAGCCGACACTGTTATAAAGGCTGATAATTTCGCTGTGCTCATAGCTTTTATATTCGGTTATCGTTATTTCCATAAAAATCTCCTTTCAAGGTCAAAATCAAAGGAGAAAAAGGCGCAATCTCATAAAAAACCTCCGCAGAAAGATAAAAGCCGCCGGATTCCGGCGGCTTTCGCTTTGCTTATTCCTTAACTTCGCCAAGCTGACGGTCGAGCCATGCGGAAGCAAGGTCGAGAGCAGCATAAAGTCCGTCGCGTTCCGCACGTTTGAGAACCATTTCAGTAGGTGCAGCGTTAGGATCGGTGGACATCATTTGAAGAACAATGTGTCCGGCAACTTCGGTTCCGGCAGATTCAACGGTATTGGAAATCTGGAGCATGACGACATAGGGGTCGCGCATATCTCCGTAATAAAGAATTTTTTTGCTGCGTACAAGGGGACGACCCTTGTAGGTCATAAACTGTTCAGACATAGTATCCTCCAATAAGATCAATCGTTGAGATAGGTTTTCACCAGAATCTGAAGAAGCTCGTCGCGGTCGATGCGGCGGATAAGGCTTCTTGCGTTGTTATGGGTGGTGATATAGGTGGGGTCTTCGGAAAGGATGTATCCGACTATCTGGTTGATGGGGTTGTATCCTTTTTGGCGGAGAGCATCATAAACAGTTGTAAGAATCGCTTTTATCTCTTTTTCTTTATCTTCACGAATAGAAAAGGAAATGGTAGGTTCGTTCACGGAAAATCCTCCTCTCAATTTTTGCACCGTGCAAAACATAAAATTATCACATATATATTCTACAACAAAATAAGATTTATAGCAAGAGATGTTGCGCAAAAATTTATTAAATTATTGAAAGAATATATCGTTTTTGCTATATGAAAATTTCTTATTATATGATATAATCAATAATAATTGAATTCGTCGAAAGCTGCGGCTTCCGGAAAAAACACTTGAAATGAGGGAATATCATGGCAAAGCTTTATTTCAAATACGGCGCTATGGGAAGTTCGAAGTCTGCCCAGGCGCTTATCGCAAAATATAATTACGAAGAGCGCGGAATGAAGGTCTGGCTCATAAAGCCGAAAACCGATACCAGAGACGGTGCCGAAATCATTAAATCAAGGATCGGTCTTTATGCGGTGGCGGAACAGATCGGTTCCGAAGACAGCATAAAGGAGCTTTTTGCGAAGCACGATGACTGCAACGTTATTATTGCCGATGAATCCCAGTTCCTCGCTCCGGAACAGATCGACGAGCTTCGTGATATAGTTGATGAGATGAATATTCCGGTTATGTGCTTCGGTCTTCGCACCGACTTTATTACAAAGCTTTTCCCGGGAAGCATGCGCCTTTTCGAGGTCGCCGATTCCATTACCGAAATCAAAACCATCTGCGATTGCGGAGCGAAAGCAACCGTAAACGCAAGAATGGACGACAACGGAAAAATCGTTACCGCCGGCGACCAGATTTGCCTCGGCGGAAACGACAGATATATCGCAATGTGCCATAAATGCTGGAAGAAAGCCATTGCAGAACAGAAATAAGGAGGAAATTATCATGGCAACACCCCATATCAACGCAACACCCGAGGATTTCGCAAAAACCGTTCTTATGCCCGGAGATCCTCTTCGTTCAAAATTTATCGCAGAAACCTATCTTGAAAACGCAAAGCTTGTCAATAACGTCCGCGGTGCACAGGGCTATACCGGCACATATAAGGGCGTTCCGGTAACCGTTATGGCAAGCGGAATGGGTATGCCTTCCATGGCGCTTTACAGCTATGAGCTTTTCAATTTCTTCGGAGTTGAAAACATCATCCGTATCGGTTCCGCGGGCGCAATCGTTCCTTACGTCAATATGAGAAGCGTTGTAATCGCACAGGGCGCCTGCTATGAATCCTCTTATCCGAACAACTTCGGACTTCCGGGTTCTTTTGCGCCTATTTCCGACTTCGGACTTCTTTCTGCCTGTGTCGAAACCGCAAAAGAAAAAGGCGTCGATTATAACGTCGGCAACCTTGTTTCTTCCGATGTTTTCTATAACGATGAGCTTGCGGAAAAATGCGCCGGAATGACTGTTGCGGAGCGTTGGGCAAAGATGGGCGTTCTCGCCTGCGAAATGGAATCCGCCGCACTCTTTATGAATGCCGCAAGAGCAGGAAAGAAAGCTCTTTCCGTTTGCACAATTTCCGACAGCCTTGTTACCGGCGAAGCCATTTCTTCTGAAGAAAGACAGACTTCCTTCCATGAAATGATTACTCTTGTTCTCGATACTGTTGTGAAAATCAGCAAAAAGGATTAATAAATTAGCAGGGGAAGGGTGTTAAAAATATGTTTGTTATTGGTATTGCCGGCGGAACCGGAAGCGGAAAAACCACTTTTACCGATACTCTGGTCGAAATGTTCCGTGATGACGTGACCGTTATCCATCACGACAATTATTATAATGTTCTTGACCATCTTACTTATGAGGAAAGATGCAAGGTGAACTATGACCATCCGGATTCTTTTGAAACGAAGCTCATGGTCGAAAACATCAAAAAGCTTAAAAACGGAGAAAGCATCGAAGAACCGGTTTATGATTTTACCGTTCATAACAGAGATAAAACAAAAACCATAACCCTTGAACCGACTAAAATTCTTATCATTGACGGAATCCTTGTTCTTGAAAACAAAGAACTTTGTGACCTTATGGATCTTAAAATATTTGTCGATACCGATGCGGATATCCGCCTCGGAAGAAGAATTCTCCGCGATATGACCGAGAGGGGAAGAAGCATCGAGTCCGTTCTTAACCAGTATCAGGCAACCGTTAAGCCGATGCACGAAAAATACGTTGAACCGAGCAAGAAAAATGCGGATATTGTGATATTGGAAGGCGGAAAGAACAAGGCCGCGATAGATCTTTTTGCGGGATATATCCGTGAATTTCTTAAAAAAGAGGATTGATTTTTAAAAAACGCACCTTTTGGTGCGTTTTTTAATACGAAAATTGCAAAATTTTTCCGTTAAATTTTAAATTCACTTGAACTATTTTTGGATATGTGGTATATTTAAATCACTGTGAAAAAAATTTACACAGGGGAGGAAAATTAAAATGAAAAAAATTATTGCACTTGTTCTTGCAATGGTAATGATGCTCTCTTTCGCAGCTTGCAGCAACGATGCTGACAACGAAAACGCTGGAGCATATTCCGTAGCAATGGTTACCGACTACGGCGACATCACCGACCAGTCCTTCAACCAGACCACTTATGAAGCATGCAAAGAGTTCTGTGAAGCAGAGGGTGTTAAATTCTCTTACTTCAAACCCGCAACCGACTCTGACGAAGACCGTATCGCACAGATCGAAAACGCAATCGACAGCGGTTACAACGTAATCGTACTTCCTGGTTATGCATTTGCAAACGCAATCATCGGAACTGCAGACAACTATCCTGAAGTAAAATTCGTAGCACTTGACGTTGCTGAATATGACCTTACCTCTGGCGGCTGGACTGTTCCTGAAAACGTTTATTCCGCTGTTTATCAGGAAGAGCTCTGCGGCTACATGGCTGGCTATGCAGCAGTAAAACTCGGTTACACCGAACTCGGCTACCTCGGCGGTATGGCTGTTCCTGCAGTTATCCGTTTTGGTAACGGCTTCCTTCAGGGCGTTGACGCAGCAGCAGCAGAAATCGGTGCTGACGTAAACGTTAAATGGGCATACGGCAACCAGTTCTACGGCGACGCAGACATCACTGCAGCTATGGATACCTGGTACAGCGCAGGCACTGAACTCGTATTCGCATGCGGCGGCGGTATCTACACTTCCGTTGCAGAAGCAGCAGCAAAAGTTAACGGCAAAGTTATCGGCGTTGACGTTGACCAGGCTGGCATCATCGACTCCGAGTACGGCGAAGGCATGACTGTAACTTCCGCAATGAAAGGCCTTGGAGCAACCGTTAAAACCATGCTCGCAAAAATCCTTGCAGGCGAATTCGAAGGCGGCCAGATCGAAACTCTCGGTCTCGTTTCCGAAAATCCCGAAGAGAACTATGTACAGATCGCTCCTTCCACTCAGTTTGCTGATGGCTTCACCGAGGACGACTACAAAGCACTTGTAAAAGCAATGCTTAACGGCGATATTGTTGTAAGCAACGACATCACCCTTACTCCTGCAGATCTTGCAACCGTTGTAACTGTTGAAGATCTTGGTAACATCAAATAATTTTTAATCACAGTGTAAAAAGGACAGGCTTTTATGCCTGTTCTTTTTTATTTTAAATTATAAATATTATCTAAAATTTTGCTTGTAATTAATCGATTTATGTAGTATTATGATAATAAGTAATTGTTACAAATAGGAGGGACGGTAGAGTTGGAGAATCAGTATGCAATAGAGATGCTTCATATTACCAAAAAGTTTCCCGGCATAATCGCCAACGATGACGTGACCATTCAGCTTAAAAAAGGCGAAATTCACGCTCTTCTCGGTGAAAACGGCGCCGGTAAATCCACTTTGATGAGTGTTTTGTTCGGTCTTTATCAGGCTGAAGAAGGCATCATCAAAAAGGATGGTATAGAAGTAAAAATCAATAACCCCAACGACGCGAATGACCTTGGAATCGGAATGGTTCATCAGCACTTCAAGCTTGTTGAATGTTTCACGGTTCTCGATAATATTATCATGGGTGTTGAACCGAATAAATTCGGTTTCCTTCAAAAGAAAGAGGCGAGGGAAAAGGTCCTTGCGCTTTCTGAAAAATACGGTCTTCACGTTGACCCCGATGCCTATATCGAGGATATCACCGTAGGTATGCAGCAGCGTACCGAAATTCTTAAAATGCTCTATCGTGAAAATGAGATACTCATTTTCGATGAACCTACAGCGGTTCTTACTCCTCAGGAAATAGAAGAGCTTATGCAGATCATGAAGAACCTTGCAAAGGAAGGAAAATCCATCCTCTTCATTTCTCATAAACTTAACGAGATCAAAGCTGTTGCCGACCGCTGCAGCGTTCTCAGAAAGGGCAAATACATAGGAACCGTTGATACCAAGGACGCAACCATCGAGGAGCTTTCTGCGATGATGGTTGGACATGACGTTAACCTTCACGTCAAAAAAGACGAATGCAAACCCGGCGAAGTTATCCTTGATATCGAGAATATGACCGTTGCTTCCAAAATGCATAAAAACAACGCAGTCAAAAACGTTTCTCTCAAAGTCAGACGCGGCGAGGTTGTCTGCATCGCGGGTATCGACGGAAACGGCCAGACTGAATTCGTTCACGGTCTTACGGGTCTTGAGCCCCTCGTTTCCGGTAAAGTTACTCTTTGCGGAAAAGATATCACCAAACTTCCTATCCGTAAGAAACTTACTTCCGGTATGAGCCATATTCCGGAGGACAGACATAAACACGGTCTTGTTCTTGATTATTCCCTCGAGGACAACTGTGTTCTCCAGCGTTATTATGAACCGGAATTCACCGATAAATTCGGTTTCCTCCGCAGAGATAACATCAGAAAATATTCCGAAAAGCTTATCGAGCAGTATGACGTTCGTTCCGGACAGGGCCCGGTTACTATTGCGAGAAGCATGTCCGGCGGTAACCAGCAGAAAGCAATCGTTGCCCGTGAGATCGACAAGAACCCCGAGCTTCTTATTGCGGTTCAGCCTACCCGCGGACTTGACGTCGGCGCAATCGAATATATCCATAAACAGATCGTCGCACAGAGAGATCAGGGAAAAGGCGTTCTTCTTGTTTCCCTTGAACTTGAAGAGGTTATGGACGTTTCCGACCGCATCCTTGTAATGTATGAGGGCGAAATCGTCGGTGAGCTTGATCCCAAAACTACCACCGAAGAAGAACTCGGTCTTTATATGGCCGGCGCAAAGAGAGATGAGGTGAAAGCATGACCAAGAAAATTTTGAGAAATGAAGCCGTACAGTCGCTGTTGGCTTCTCTTATCTGCATCGTCCTCGGCGTTCTCATCGGATACATCGTTCTTCTGTTTATCAATCCCGCCGGTGCAGGCGAGGCGATCATGGAAGTTCTCAAAAACTTCCTCCATTATTCCAAAGCAAATCTCCAGATTAAAAACTTCGGTAACACCCTTGTAAAAACAGCACCGCTTCTTATGTGTTCTCTGTCTATCCTTTTTGCATATAAAGTAGGTCTTTTCAACATCGGTGCCGCAGGTCAATATTGTGTTGGTATATGCGCAAGCCTTTACTGCGCTCTTGCATTCGGCTTTGGTTGGTTGCCTTGCATGATTATCGCGGCAGTTTGCGGTGCACTTTACGGCGCAATCGTGGGTCTTCTTAAATCCTATTGCAACGTTAACGAGGTTATTTCCGGTATTATGCTCAACTGGATCGCTCTTTATACCACGAACATGGTACTTTCTACTGTAAAAGAAACCACAAGCCCCTATACTTTGCACCTCAACACCAATGGTGTTCAGGCAATGCTTCCCGGTCTTGGAATGGACAAAATCTTTGCAGGAAACACCTATGTTACGATAGCTCTTCCGCTTTCTGTTCTTACTGCAGTTCTTATTCATGTTCTTCTCGAAAAAACCAAATTCGGTTTTGAACTCAAAGCAACCGGTTTTAATAAAAATGCAGCAAAATATTGCGGTATGGCAGAGAAAAGAAACATCATCGTAACCCTTATGATTTCCGGTGCAATCGCAGCTCTCGGTGCATCTTTTATGTACCTTACCGACTATGAACAGTGGATGTGCACTTCCTCCGCTGTTCCTGCAATGGGCTTCAACGGAATCGCAGCAGCATTCCTTGGCGGTCTTAACCCCATCGGAACCATTTTCTCCTCCTACTTTATTCAGCATATCACCAACGGCGGTGCATATGTTGACAAAACCCTTTACTGCTCGCAGATTTCCGACCTTATTTCCTCCCTTATCATTTACCTTTGCGGATTTGTATTCTTCATTAAATTCGCGCTGAACAAATACCTTGATAAATCCGATGAAAAGAAAGCTCTCAAGGCAAAAGCTGCCGAAACTGAGAAAGGAGGCGATAAATAATGTTATTGCTCATTCAGTACACATTGATTTTCGCTTCTGTTCTTCTTCTCGTTGCGCTCGGCGGATGCTTTGCGGAACATTCCGGTGTTATCAACCTCGGTCTTGAAGGTATCATGGTAATCGGTGCCCTCGGCGGCGCACTCATGATGAGATTTGCTCCGGACGGTATGGGCGCATTTCCGCTCATCATGCTTGTTCTTATTGCGGCAGTCGTATTCGGAACAGCTTATTCCGCGCTTCTCGGCGTTGCCTGCATAAACTTCAAGGCTAACCAGACTATCGTAGGTACCGCTCTTAATATGCTTGGTACTGCGGCGGCAACCGTTATGGTAAAAGCTATCAACACTGCTGCAAACCCCAATGACGTTTCCTCCACTATTTCGTACGTTGATGAGAAAAAAGCTTTTATTGTCAATATCGGCGGATTTGAGTTCAACTGGTTCATGTTTATTGCTGTTATCGCACTTGTTGTTGCCTATGTAACTCTTTACAAAACCAAATTCGGACTTCGCCTTATGGCTTGCGGCGAGCACCCCCAGGCGGCGGACAGCGTTGGTATCAACGTTTATAAAATGCGGTGGGCAGGCGTTCTTATTTCCGGCGTTTACGGCGGTCTCGGCGGTATCTGCTATATCCTTTCCGGCGTTTCCGAATGGAAATTTGAAAACGGTGTTGCGGGCTTTGGTTTCCTTGCGCTTGCGGTTATGATCTTTGGTCAGTGGAAACCTTCCAGAATCGCCATGGCGGCTCTTATCTTTGGTTTCTTCCGTGCGCTTTCCAATGTTTACTTCGGATTCGAATTCCTCGTATCCCTCAGCATTCCCGGTTCTGTTTACAATATGCTGCCTTATATCATCTGCCTTATCGTTCTTGCTTTCACTTCCAAGAAATCCAGAGCACCTAAAGCAGAGGGTATTCCTTACGACAAAGGACAGAGATAATTATCTTATAAGAGAAACAGCCGTAAAGCTTTTGAGCTTTACGGCTGTTTTGCGTTATTTTCTTGGAGTAAAAGCCGGATTGAAAGCGTAAAAATTCTTGTGGTTGAGTCCGTCAAGAACATGCTCGAGGCTTTCACCGAAACGCTGATAGTGGACTATTTCCCGTTCGCGGAGGAATTTTATCGCTTCGCGCACGTCGGGATCATCCGCAAGCAAAAGAATGTTGTCATAGGTTATGCGTGCTTTTTGTTCCGCCGCAAGGTCCTCGTGGAGGTCTGCGATGGGGTCGCCGGTGGACTGGAAGGTAGAGGCGCTGAAGGGCACTCCGCTGGCATCAACGGGATATATTCCGGTGGTATGGTCGGCAAAATAGGGAGCAAAGCCGCTATCCTCAATTTCGGACATGGAAAGGTTGCGGGTAAGCTGGTGAACGATGGCGCTTATCATTTCCATATGTCCCAGTTCTTCCGTTCCTATATCCGTTAGGGTCGCTTTTACTTTATCGTTCGGCATGGCGTAGCGTTGGGAAAGATATCTCATCGCCGCGCCGGTTTCACCGTCCGGACCGCCAAGCTGGGTGATGATTATTTTTGCCATGGCCGGGTCGGATTTGGCGATTTTTACAGGACGCTGAAGCTTCTTTTCATATATCCACATATATCAGCCCTCCTCGTATTCCCAGGGCCAGGGACCTTCGGTCCACTGCCAGGTGTTCTGTCCGTCGTAATCCTGATGCCGGAGCATTCCGAATTTTTGCGCGTATTCCTCCGCGGCGTTTTTCCTCATTTCCTGATGCTTTTTGAAGAAAGCGAGCGCTTCGGCGCAATCGGGGTGGGTATCAAGAAAAAGCGCCGTTTCGGTAAGAATAAAATCACAGGTCATTATCCTTGAAAGCAGGGTTTTTTGTTCGTTCATCTTGCGTCCTCCTTTCGGCCAAGAAAGGGAAGATCGAGAGCAGGGAAAAGGGTGCCCCTTGCGAGAGCGGTGGCGCCGTCATAGACCGAGCACCAGGGCTGGATCGGTACCCTCGCCATAGCAAGCACCCCTTCGGTTCCTTCACAGGCAAATACAGGGGGCATAGTGCCGTTGTTTTCCATATTATCATTCTCCAAATCAAAATTGCACATCGATTTATGTGCAGTCCATATTATGTTACGGATTAAAGTACGGGTACAAAGTTGAAATATTGGGAAATATTTTTAAAAATATCAAAAAAAGAGCGTTAAAAAATAATTTTTTTGAAAAATGATATTGCAAATTTAAATATTATAATTATAATATATAATATATAAAAGCGTAAAAAACTATTTACTTCATGGAGGAAACTGACATGCCTGAGATCACTTATAAAATTACCGAAGAATGCGGCGTTATTTCCGAAAACTCCCGCGGCTGGACCAAAGAACTCAACCTCGTAAGCTGGAATGACCGTCCCGCAAAATACGACATCCGCGAATGGGCTCCCGACCACAGCAGAATGGCAAAAGGTCTTACCTTTACCGCTGAAGAGCTCGGCGAGCTTCGCAGACTTCTCGAAAACCTCGATCTTCCCACCGAAGATCTTCCGGACTGATAAGATCCGGCGGCAAGCATAAGAGATTTGTCCAATAACGGGCATTTCCACCGATTAGTCAAAAACGGGGAACTGTCCGTTTTTTATGTTCATTTATTCCGGGAATCTATCCCATAAGGAAGGAAGAATAAAAACTTGATTCGTGAAGATTTAAGAAACGTTGCAATTATTGCCCACGTTGACCACGGCAAAACCACTATCGTAGATGAAATGCTCAAACAGAGCGGAACTTTCCGTGATAATCAGGTCGTTGAGGACCGCGTTATGGACTCCGGCGACCTTGAACGCGAAAGAGGCATCACCATTCTTGCAACAAACACTTCCGTTCATTACAACGGAGTTAAAATCAATATCATTGATACTCCCGGACATGCTGACTTCGGCGGCGAGGTTGAGCGCGTTCTTAAAATGGTTGACGGCGTTATCCTTCTTGTTGACGCAGCGGAAGGCCCGATGCCCCAGACCAGATTCGTTCTTCAGCGCGCGCTCGAGCTCAACCATCCTGTAATCGTTGTTGTCAATAAAGTTGATAAACCCGACGCAAGACTTGATGAAATCGGCGATGAAGTCCTTGAACTTCTCCTTGACCTTGATGCTTCCGAAGAACAGCTCGAAAGCCCGATGCTTTTCTGTTCCGGAAGAGAAGGCACCGCTTCCTTTGACCCCTATACCAGAGGCAAGGACCTCAAACCTCTTTTTGATACGATCCTTGAGCATATTCCTGCACCGGAAGGCGATGACGAAGGTCCTCTCCAGATGCTTGTTTCCTCTATCGACTATAATGAATACGTCGGCAGAATCGGCATCGGCAGAGTCGAACGCGGAAAAATCACCCCCAACAGAGATATTGTCGTTACCGATTATCACGGCGAAAAAGCTGACTATAAAGCGAGAATCGCAACCCTCTATCAGATTGAGGGACTTGGAAAAGAACCCTGCGAAAACGCCAGCGTCGGCGATATCGTATGTGTTTCCGGTGTTTCCGATATTTACATCGGCGATACCGTTTGCGCTCCGGAAGCTGTTGAGGCGCTTCCTTTTGTAAAAATCAGCGAACCGACCGTTGAAATGACCTTCTGCGTAAACGACAGCCCTTTTGCCGGAAGAGAAGGCAAATATGTTACCAGCCGTCAGCTTCGTGACAGACTTTACAGGGAGCTCCTCAAGGACGTTTCTCTCCGCGTTTCCGATACAGATACCACCGATAAATTTTCCGTATGCGGAAGGGGAGAGATGCACCTTTCCATTCTTATCGAAACCATGCGCCGCGAAGGATACGAGTTCGCCGTTTCCACTCCGAAGGTTCTTTACAAAACCATCAACGGAAAGCTTCATGAGCCGATTGAGCTTCTTTCCATTGACGTTCCCGAGGACTGCGTCGGAAACATCATGTCCGCAATGGGCAACAGAAAAGGCGAGCTTACAAAAATGGCGCCCTTCGGCAGCCGTATGCGCCTTGAATTCAGAATTCCTTCCAGAGGTCTTTTCGGTTACAGAAACGAATTTATGACCGATACCAAGGGCGAGGGCATTATGAGCGCGGTTTTTGACGGCTATGAGCCTTATAAAGGCGATATCCAGCGCAGAGCGACCGGAAGCCTTATTTCCTTTGAAACCGGCGAATCCATCACCTACGGTCTTTTCAACGCTCAGGAGCGCGGTCAGCTCTTTATCGGACCCGGTGTTCCGGTTTATGAAGGCATGGTTGTCGGTGCTTCTCCCAAGGCGGAAGACATTGCCGTTAACGTCTGCAAGACTAAACACCTCACCAACACCCGTGCATCCGGTTCCGACGATGCGCTCAGACTTGTTCCCTATAAGAGAATGAGCCTTGAAGCTTCCATTGAATTCCTCAAAGACGATGAGCTTCTCGAGGTAACTCCGAAGAACATCAGAATCCGTAAAAAGATTCTTGATAACAATATGAGAATGAAAGCACGTTTTAAGAAAAACGTTGACTGATTCAAAACAAGCTCTCCGAAAAAAGGGGAGCTTTTTTGTTGTATTTTTTTAAGGGAAAAGTAAACGAAAATACGTCTAAATACTTGTATGAAACGTGGAATATTAATTGATATCACCAAAGCGGTTGACTTTTTTTGCTATATTTTGTATTATATTATATAAAGTGACGCGAGGAAGCGGACTGTTTTAATATGTATAATTATGATGTGAGGAAGCGTCTTAAACAAACGTTTTGTTTGGGGCGCTCTTTTTTTGCGGAGAACAGATGGAAAACATTGAAAAGCGTGTTTTGATCGCGGATAAAGATGCTGCGTTTATTTCCGGTATGAAAAATATTCTTGAGAAAAACGGATATTCTGTGATTGGAACGGCAGATGACGGAATTGATGCCGTTTCCGAATGTATTGAAAAAGAACCGGAAATATTATTTATAAAACAGAATACGGAATTTATTGACGGGCTCAAAGCCTCTGCGTGTCTTCGTGAAAAGGGATACGGAGGATTTATCGTAATAGTATGCGATGATTATTCTGCGGAAATTACCCGGAAAGCGATTTCTTCCGGAGCTGACGGGGTCATAACAAAGCCAGTCACCGAAAAATTCCTTGTTCCTTGGCTTTTTACCAAATTAAAAAGAACCGGAGATAAAAGGAATCTTTTCAATGAGAAAAACAGGCTTCTTTCGGAGCTTGAAGATAAAAGGCTTGAATCCGAAGCCCTCGGCATAATCGCTTCTTCAATGAAGACAACCATTGTCCGGGCAAAAGAGATTCTTGATAAAAAAGCAAAGGCAATGGGAGTTGCTCCGGCAGAGGTTGCAAGACTTATTGCCGGGGGAACGGATAATCAATAAACACACAGAAGGTGTATTTTTTGGCAGATAAAGCAAACAGAAAAATAAGGCTCCTTATAGCGGATGATGATATTGCGATAAGAAGAACCTTCAGAAAATGCATAGAGGGCAGTAACTACGAGGTCGTTGCGGAGGCAAGCGACGGCATGACAGCCGTGAGCATGGCAAGGGAAACAAAAGCGGATATGGCGGTGCTCGATATTGCGATGCCGGCAATGGACGGCCTTGCGGCATCAAAAATCATGCTCAAGGAAGGACTCGTTTACTGCACCGTGATGCTCACTTCGTTTGAAACGGAAGATTACGTGGAATCCGCCATAGAGTGCGGTGCGGAAGGCTATATAACAAAGCCTTTTTACCGCGAACAGCTTCTTTCGGTGCTCGATACAAGTTTTGCTGAAAGCAGGGAAAAATACCTTCTTAAAAAAGACTGCACAAACCTTAAAAAGAAGATAGAAAGCAAGGAACTTGCAAATAAAGCAAAGCTTATCATAATGGAAAACAAAAATCTTGATGAAAACGGGGCGTACACGTACCTTCGTGAAATGAGCAAGAGAAAAGGAATTTCGGTCGAAGCCGTAGCCGAGCTGATAACGGCGGAATGGGAGAATCGCATTGAATAGTATCACAAGAACCCTCTGTCAGAAATATACGAACCTTACAGATGAGGAAATAACCCACATTGAAGAATACGCTTCCATGCTCCAGGCATTTGCAAATGCCGAAGAAGCGGACGTTTTTATAGACTGCCGCTCCATGACGGGAAAAACCGCCATTGTTGTTGCGGAAGCCAAGCCGCAGACAGTTCCTTCAAACTATTCTATTCCGATTCTCGGAATGCTGATAAACTGGCAGGACGAGCCGGCGGTTGACCGCACTTTTCGCTTTGAAAAGCCCACAAGAAGAATGTGCGCCGTACATATGCCGGAGGACAGAAACGTAATCCAGACGGTTGAACCGCTTTTTTATAACGAGAAACTCATCGGAACGCTTATTTATGAGAAAAACGCCGATGCTGCCGGAATACGCAGCGATAACGGCGGAAATGAACCGAAAAAAGTATCCGATAGTCTTTTCGGCGGACTTATGAGCAGACTTTCCGATTATTTAAGCGAAGCGGTTATACTTATCGGCGATAATGACGAGATAGTTTCCTGTAACTCCGCCGCAAGGGAACTTTATTCCCAAAAGCTTGGTTACGTTGATGATATTATGAATATGCCGCTTAAAAATATCCAGCTCGATGCGGATGAGTATTTCCTTCCCGGAAGCAGCCTCAATGCAAACGGCATAAGAAAAAAGGAAGTCAAGGTAAGCACGCACAGTCTTCGATATACAACCGTTCCGATATACGCCGACGGCATTAAATTTGCGGTTATTATTGAGGACGTAACCGAGCTTCGCGAGCAGGAAAAACATTCCGGTGCTCAAAGCATCGCAATGCGTGAGCAGCGCCACAGAATAAAAAACAGCCTTATAATGCTTTCCGGAATGCTTGACATTCAGGAAAAATATGCAAATGAGCTGGACGCTCATTCTGTTCTGCATGATACCGCAGGAAGGCTCAATGCTCTTGCTGCGACCCTCGAGGAAATAGTTCACGTTTCCGAAAAAACAGCATCATTGAAATACGTCCTTGAAAAGGTTAGGGCAAACGTGCTCCAAAGTTCCGTAAGCGTTATTCAGCCTTTTGCGATTAAAATTGACGCGGACGACATCAATGTTTCCGCGTCTTATGCTTCGCCGATCGCGCTTATAGTAAACGAGCTTTTACAGAATGCGGTAAAGCACGCTTTTCCTTCGGGAAAAAGCGGAACGGTTACCATAACTGCGGAAAAGGGAATACTTTCCACTAAAATTTCCGTTTCCGATGACGGGATCGGTTTTGACCCTGAGCAGGGGAGAAAATCGGGAACGGGACTTGAAATTGTCAAAACCATTGTAAAAGAAAAGCTGAACGGCGATTTTATGGTAGAATCGTCCGAAAAAGGCACCGTTGCAACCTTTGATTTTATTGAATAATACTTGAAATATCAGCAAGTTTGGTATATAATGTAAAAGGATTGGACTATACGATCCTGACTTTATATTTTAAAGTTGTAATCTGGTCGACCTGAGGAAAGGCGGCTTTATATAACGAAGTTTTGAAAAAAACGGAGTTATCGGGGAAAGCACCGTTTTAAACAGTTCTTTTCACCAAAAAAAGAAAGGAGTTTTCGCTTTGAAACTGAAAACCAGACTTAACGGAAAAACTTATGAATTCCGTGATGTCAAAGACGTTCTCGCTAAAGCAAACGAACCTAAATCCGGCGACAGATATCTCGGCATTGCACCTGAAACTGTTTCCGAAAAGATCGCTGCTAAAGTAGTTCTCAGTGAGCTTACCGTCGCTGACATCACCGAAAACCCTGTCGTTCCTTACGAGAAAGACGAGGTCACCAGAGTTGAGATCGACTCCATGAACAAACGCATGTATGATAAGTTTAAAAACTATACCATTGCTGAAGTTCGTGAGTGGATCATGGACCACAACACCACCACCAACGATCTTTACCGCGCAAGCTATGCTTGGATCGGTGAAACCGTTGCAGCAGTCGCAAAAATCTGCTCTGCTTCCGACCTTATCTACGGCGCAAGCAAATGCAGCAGACCTACCCGCTGCGAAACCCAGATCGGTCTTCCCGGAACTCTTTCCTTCCGTGCACAGTGCAACTCCAGCACCGATGACCCCGATACTATCCTTCTCGGTGTTCAGGAAGCTGTTTCCTTCGGTTCCGGTGACCTTTGCTTCGGTATCAACCCCGTAGAAGATACCGTTGAAACCACCCAGAGAATTTCCCACGCTCTTCGCGACTTCAAAGATAAATGGGATATTCCTACCCAGATTTCCGTTCTTTCTCACGTAACCACCCAGATGCAGTCCGTTCGTGAAGGCGCACCGCTTTCCATGTTCTTCCAGTCCATCGCAGGTACCCAGAGCGCTTGCGAAGCATTCGGCGTTGACAAAGCACTTCTTCTCGAAGCATATGACCTCGCTAAACAGGAATGCTACGGCACCGGTATGAACAAGCTTTATTTCGAAACCGGCCAAGGTTCCGAAATGTCCATCGACTGTGACGAAGGCGCAGACGAAATGACTCTTGAAGGCCGTACCTACGGTTTTGCCCGTGCATTCGAGCCTTTCGGCGTCAACAACGTAACCGGCTTCATCGGACCGGAAACCATTTACGACGGTAAAGAAATGATCCGTGGTAACCTCGAAGACCACTTCATGGCAAAAATCATCGGTCTTCCTATGGGTATGGCACCTTGCTTCACCAACCATACCGGCATCACCCAGGACGACCAGGAAATTGCTTGCCTGCTCCTCAACGCAGCAAACTGCAACTATTATATGGGCGTTCCTATGGGCGACGACGTTATGCTTGCATATCAGGACGTTTCCTTCCACGACGACAACACCATGCGCGAACTCAGCCACAGAAAACCTGCTCCTGAATTCCACAAATGGGCAATCAAGATGGGCATCCTCGATGAAGAAGGCCGTCTTGGCGAACGTGCAGGCGACGCATCCATGTTCTTCGCTAAATAAGAAAGGAGGCTGCAATTATAATGAACGATACCGAACTTATGAAAATCATCCGTGAAGCTATCGCACAGGCCACTCAGGGCGAAGCAGCTCCCAAATGCAGCTGCTCCTGCGAATGTGACGGAGAGGTAGACGACATCTCCGCATATAGCCTCAGAGAAGAATTCAATATTCCCAATCCTTATAACAAAGAAGAGTACATGAGACTTAAAGCAAAAACCGACGCACGTCTTGGCGTTTGGAGATGCGGTCCCCGTCCTCTTACCAAAACTACTCTTCGTGTTCGCGCAGATAACGCTGCAGCAATGGACGCTGTTTTCAACGATGTTCATGACGAATATCTTGAGAGAAACAACCTCAAATGCTATCAGACCAAATGCGACAGCAAAGAGACCTATCTTACCAGACCTGACCTTGGCCGTGTTTTCGATGATGAAACCGCCGCACAGATCAAAAAAGACTGCATCAATGATCCTGACGTTCAGATCGTTGTTTCCGATGGCCTTTCTTCTTCCGCTGTTGAAGCAAACATCGACGCAGTTCTTCCCGCAATTTACAACGGCCTTAAAGCAACCAACCTCAAAGTTGGTACTCCTTTCTTCGTAAAATACGGACGTGTTGGCGCTGAAGACTCCGTTGCAAAGATTCTTAACGCAAAAGTAACCGTAATCCTTCTCGGTGAAAGACCCGGACTTGCAACCTCCAGCTCCCTTTCCGCATACTGCGTATACGGCGGCTATCCCGGCATTCCCGAAGCAAACCGTACCGTTGTTTCCAACATTCATAAAGCAGGTACTCCTCCGGTAGAAGCAGGCGCATACATTGCAGAACTTTGCAAACAGATGTATGACAAAAAAGCTTCCGGTCTTGACCTCAAAGCATAAGGTACATATTTTAAGCGGTGCTCATTTTGAGCACCGCTTATTTTTTGTAAAATTTTCAGCGATTTACTTGACAGAAGAGTATTATAGTGGTATAAATATTCCATTATATTTCAAAACCGATGATTGAGAAGAGTAGCTTTCAGCAAAAGTTCAAAGAGAGCGGCGGGCGGTGCGATCGCTGTAGCGGAGCGAAAGTGAATGGACTCATGAGGGCAGCGGGAAAGCGCTTTTGGCGTGAGTAATGGCTGACGTTACCGGAACGTTATCAGACCGGGCGGATATGTTTGTATCCGGCTAAGTGGGCTTTTGCCAATCCAGGTGGCACCGCAGAGATTTTTTATCGTCTTTGTCCTGTTTTTTAAACATGGGACAAAGGCGTTTTTTTATTTTGGAGGTAATCATTATGAAACGATGGCGGAATTTGAACTGAACTTAAAACAAAATAATATTGAAAGGATACTGTTACTATGTATATGAGCTATAAAGATTTTGACCGTTACCTTAAAGATTACCCAAGTAAAGACGGATTTTTCGGTATTTACGGAGGGCAGTTTATTCCGGAAGAACTTGTTCCCGCATTCAGAGAAATTGATGATGCCTATGAAACAATTTGTCACAGCGCGCGGTTCATAAACGAACTTCGCCGCATAAGAAAGGAATTTCAGGGAAGAGCGACTCCGGTTTATCATTGTGAAAGACTTTCAAATCATATTGGCAGATGTCAGATTTACCTCAAGCGAGAGGATCTTAACCATACCGGCGCACATAAACTTAATCACTGCATGGGAGAAGGGCTTCTTGCGAAATACATGGGAAAGAAAAAACTCATAGCTGAAACCGGTGCGGGACAGCACGGTGTTGCGCTCGCAACGGCTGCTGCATATTTCGGTCTTGAATGTGATATTTATATGGGCGAAGTTGATATTGAAAAACAGGCGCCCAACGTCACCAGAATGAAGCTTCTCGGAGCAAGGGTGATTCCTGTTTCAAAGGGTCTTAAGACTCTTAAAGAGGCTGTTGACGCCGCTTTTGAAGCATACATGAACGAATATAAAGATGCGGTTTATTGTATTGGTTCCGTCGTGGGACCCCACCCATTCCCGAAGATGGTGCGTGATTTCCAATCTGTTGTCGGAACAGAGGCGAGAGAACAGTTCCTTGAAATGACGGGCATTATGCCGGATGCTGTTGCAGCCTGCATCGGCGGCGGTTCCAACGCCGCGGGAATGTTTATTCCTTTTCTCAGTGACCCTGTTGATATATATGGTGTTGAACCTCTCGGAAGGGGCGAAAAGGTAGGGGATAACGCCGCTTCTATGAGCTACGGCAAACCGGGAATCCTTCATGGATTCAACAGCTATCTTCTTCAGGATGAAAACGGAGAGCCGAATCCGGTTTATTCAATAGCAAGCGGGCTCGATTATCCTTCTGTCGGTCCGGAACACGCTTTTCTTCACGATGCGGGCAGAGTTAATTACGTTTCCGTAAGCGATGACGAAGCGATGGAGGCTTTTTATAAGCTCTGTCGCCTTGAAGGGATCATTCCGGCGGTGGAAAGCTCCCACGCTGTTGCCTTTGCTATGAGATATGCAAGAGAGCACGATACGGGCTCAATTCTCGTCAACCTTTCGGGACGCGGAGATAAGGATATGGATTTTGTGGTCGGAAAATACGGCATGGGTGAAAAATTTCTTGGTATCGGAGGTCCATAATCAAAATGATTATAAAAAACAAATATCCGATATGTGAATTTGATACGAATGACAATGCGAAAATAAGGGCGTCGGATTTTCTTGAGAAATTACTTCCGAAAAGATGCGTTATAACATTCTTCAGAAAAGAACTTGAAGAGTTTGTTTCTGAAAAGGGATTACCGATCATCGGAAAACTGCATTCGGAGGTGGTCGATCTTCCGATTTACGGTTACGGCAAGGAAAAACAAAGGATGTATTACCGTTGAGATGGAAACGGCTGCATTTTTTGGCGTTTCAAAATATTATAATATTGGATTGGCACAGCTTTTATATACCGGCGATGATTTATCCGGAGAAAAATGGGATTCAAGATGCTGGGACAAACAATTCGGAGTAAGGCGAAACCTTATTGAAATAAGCCTGGAGCTTGTTAACAGGATATAAAAGAAAAAAGACCGGTTTTGCCGGTCTTTTTATATGTAAAACTATTTTACTTTACAGTCTGTGCTTTTTTGAAGCGTCGGTATCATTCATGAACTTCGAGAATTTTGTGTTCACAAAACGGGGAGAAAGCCTTGTGAGGAATGCCATCGTTTTGACATTTGCACCGTGATACGCGAGCTTTTTGCCTTTCATCATCGCTTTATATCCGGCCATGGCAACGTCATGAGGATTTGCGGGTTTTATATATTTGAAAGCGTTGGACTTTCCGTAATCGGAAACGCTTTTAAAATTACTTTCAGTCGGTCCGGGGCAAAGACAGGTTACGGTTACGTTTCTGTGTTTGAATTCCTCCGCAAGGGCTTCGGAAAATGAAAGAACGAATGCTTTTGATGCGAAATATACGGACATATAGGGTCCGGAGCTGAAAGCCGCAACGGAAGAAACATTGAGTATCCTTCCGTTTCCGCGGTTATACATTCCTCTGCCGAAAAGGTAGCAAAGCTCCATCAAAGCGAGAATATTGAGTTTTACCATGTTTTCATGGATTTCCCAATCTGCATGAAGAAATGCACGATTATCGCCGGATCCGGCGTTGTTGACAAGATAATCAACGGTGCGGCCATCGGAAACGACTTCATCAAAAAGTTCCCGTGCCGCATTGGGTGCGGTCAGATCCTTAGCATAAAAGCAGGCGGAAATTCCGTATTCAGACTCAAGGTGCTTTTTTATTTTTATAAGTTTATCCTCGCTTCTGGCAACGAGAATAATATTATCGCCTTTGGAGGCAAAAATTTTTGCGAATTCAAAGCCGATTCCGCTGGAAGCACCTGTTATAAGAACAGTTTTATTCATTATCTCACCTTTTTCGTTTCAGAGCAGATTTTTATGAATTTATCGAGTATTTTCTTGCTGTCCGGGACAACGTGATAATCGCGTTCCGGATGCCACTGAACACCGAGGACAAATTTCTTATCCTTGCAATAGATGGATTCGATAATTCCGTCTTTGGCAACAGCGGCGGCAGAAAATCCGGGAGCGAGAGTTTTTATCGCCTGATGATGATAACTGTTTATGCGGTGGGTTCCGAAACCGATAGCATCGGAAAGGGGAGAAACCTTTTCAATGGTGATATCATGGAACGCAACCTCCGGTTTTTCGAGGCGATGAATAACCGAATATCCGAGTTCGGAGGGAATATCCTGAACAAGGCTTCCTCCGCAAAAAACGTTAAGTGCCTGCATTCCGCGGCAGATCCCGAGAACAGGAATATCCGCTTCCATTGCAAGCCGGACGAGAACAGCTTCCGCTTCGTCCATGAGGGGGGATATATCTACGCTTTTACCGGCATTATCTTCGCCGTAGTATTTCGGGTCGATATCGACTCCGCCGGAAAGAATGAGTCCGTCGAGATTTTCAATGAACTCAAAATTACGCTTCGGATCGGAAGAAATGGGAATGATAAAAGGAATACCGCCGGAATCAACTATTTCGTCGATATATACGCTGTCGATAAAGTTTTGCTTTTTTTCATTGTCGTATGAAGGGAAAATACCGATAACAGGTTTCATGGCTTGTCCTCACTTAAATTGAATATAAAAATATTATATAATTTTTATAAATGTTTTGCAATGGAAAATGAACAGTGCTACAATAAAAATATAGATTTTTTCTTTGGAGATGATATTTTGGAAATGATCAGAAAGTACGCAAAGAAATATTTCATTGACGCAATGTCCGCTATGGCGCTTGGGCTTTTTGCTTCACTTCTCATCGGTACGATTTTCGGGACGATAGGCACATACCTCGGACCGGATTATGTTTCAAATGAAATGCTTAACAGCATCGGCGGATTTTTTACGGAAATGAAAATCTACGCTCAGGGGGCTTCAGGAATGGCAATCGGGGTTGCCGTAGCATATTCGCTTAAAGCGGATCCCCTTGTGATGTTTTCCTGCGCCGCGGTTGGAAGTCTTTCTTATTCTCTTGGCGCGACGATTGCCCTTGCTGACGGGAGCAGCATTGCCTATACCGCCGGTCCTGCGGGAGCATATATTGCCGCTATATTTGCAGCGGAAATCGGTATGCTGGTTTCCAAAAAGACCAAGGTCGATATCCTTGTGACACCTACTGTAACGATTATTTCCGGCTATGCCGTTGCGAAGCTTATCTGTCCGGCAATCGCTTATATTATGTACTGGCTCGGCGATTTTATAAATACCGCTACAGAAATGCAGCCGCTGCTCATGGGAATAATAATCGCGGTGGTTGTGGGCATGATTTTGACTTTGCCGATTTCTTCGGCGGCTATTTGTGCTATGATCGGCATAAGCGGAATAGCTGGCGGAGCCGCAACAGCGGGTTGCTGTGCCCAGATGATAGGCTTTGCCGTAATCAGCTTTGCCGATAACGGCTGGGGCGGATTCTTTGCCCAGGGGCTCGGTACTTCCATGCTCCAGATGAGCAACATTATAAAAAAGCCCCTTGTATGGATTCCGCCGACTCTCGCTTCGGCAATCTGCGGCCCTGTAAGCACGATGGTTTTCAGGCTTGAATGTTCCGGAGTTTCCGCAGGAATGGGAACCTGCGGGCTTGTGGGTCCTCTCGGGACTATTTCCGACATGGGCGGAGGAGAAAATATGTGGATAGGTATGCTTCTTTGCTATTTTGTTCTTCCGGCGGCACTTTCTTATCTTTTCTATTTCATTATGAAAAAAATGGGGCTTATAAAAAAAGGTGATTTAAAACTTCAAAGCTGAAAGGACGATTTTTATGGTTGAAAAAGCAATTATTTTTGCCGCGAAAGCTCACAAGGGGACATTCAGAAAAAGCACAAATATTCCGTACATCGTTCATCCAATGGAAGCGGGTGCCATAGCAGCTTCCGTCACAGATGATGAAAAGGTAATTGCCGCGGCCATTCTTCATGATACGCTTGAGGATACGGATACAACGCCGGAGGATATCAGAAGGGAATTCGGCGATGAGGTTCTTCGGCTTATTGAAAGTGATTCCGAGGATAAAAGGGAAGAACTGCCTCCGGAAGAAACATGGAAGATGCGAAAAGAGGAAACGATTGATTATCTTCGGAACAGGGCGGACAAAAAGGAGAAAATAATCGCTTTGTCGGATAAATTATCCAATATCCGCGCGATTTACCGCGATTATCAGACTGTCGGAGATGCCCTTTGGGACAGATTCAACCAGAAAGATAAAAATGAGCACGCATGGTATTACAAAAGCTTTATTGAAACGCTTTCGGAATTAAAAGGCACTGCGGCTTATGAAGAATATTGTGAATTGGCTGTAAAGATATTCGGATAAACGAATGCCGTGCTCATTTTGAGCACGGCATATTTTTATATATTCTCATAAGCAAGACGATAAAGTTCCGTAGCCGATAACAAGACGTTTTTTGAGCACTGCTCATAAAATTCAACGTATTTCTGCTGTTGACGAAAAAATCTTGTATCACCCATTATTTTTTTGAGATAAAATTCAGCAAGACCTTCGGTTATTGACCATGTTTCAAGGGTTTTGAAGGCGTTTTCATTTTTAAGCGTTTTGAAAAGAAGATATATAATAAATTCGTGTCCGATGAAATAAACGGAATCCATCAGGCTCCGCTCGATTCCGAAAACGTCCTGTTCATCGGAAATATCAATGGCTTCCGCGCCGCCCTCGACGGAAGCAACAAGTTCAGCTATGAAATTATTATCAAGCTCGGTTCCGATAAATTTTTCAGCTTTATCGGTGAAATTTATTTTTTCAAAATATTCGAGCACAGGAGGAATGTATTTTTCAATTTTTTCCTTATCTTTTGGCCAAATGTTTTCGATGTAACTGTCATAGTGCTTGGTCATAATTTCC
>CAZOOL010000002.1:0-34184 GCA_964581405.1 uncultured Oscillospiraceae bacterium
AATTCCGTAATATAATATGAATATAAACCCACCGGAGGCATTTTTATGTTTGTTACAAAACGCATTTCTTCCCGTTCAAAGGATATCCCGAAAATAAAAAGGCTTTATATCGAAGCCTTTCCCGAAAACGAGCGTTTCAATTTTGATATGATGCTCAAAAATGAAAGCGGAAATTACGAAACCTTCGCTTTCTATCTCAACGGCGCTTTCTGCGGCTTCGCGATACTTTTGAACAGCGGCGATATTTCCCATATTCTCTATTTTGCGACGGAACCGGAGCTTCGGGGCAAAGGCCTCGGGGCAAAGGCGCTCGGCTCTCTGCGCCGCATAAAGGAAGGCATGAGGATAATCGTCGATATCGAGCGCGAACTTCCGAACTGCCACGAAAACGAAATCCGCCGCCGCAGAAAAAATTTCTACCTCCGCAACGGATACAGCGAAACCGAAGTCCGCTATCGCTGGCAGGATGAATCCTATGAGATTCTCGTTTCCGGCGGCGAGCTTTCCCGGGAGGATTTCGGCGGCTTCTGGAAATCCCTCGGCATCAAAAAGAACGCTTCCGATGAATGAGCATCCGCCGTGCTCAAATCCGCACGCAAAAAACGAGCACCGCAAAGCGGTGCTCATTTTTGTTTATTCGGAAATCCTGCGTGTGCTTTCACGCCGGCGCATAACGAAAGGAACCGTTTCGTACCGCGCGCCGCCGCCTTTTTCAATGCAGGAAAGCAATATATCAACGCTTCTTTCGGCCATTTCCTCAACGGACTGTTCGACGGTGCTCAATTTCGGAACAAGGAACGAACCGAGGGCAAGCCCGTCGAATCCGACAACCGAAACGTCCTCCGGAACCCGAAGCCCGTTATCCCGAAGTGCGCGTATTGCGCCGATGGCCATAACGTCCGCCGCCGCGAAAAGCGCCGTAAAACCGCGCCCGGCGGCAATAAGCCTTGCGGTGGCGTCATATCCGTCCTGATAGGAAAAACGGACGCCTTCATAATCGTGCTCAATGTCAAAATCTATTCCGTGCTCGCGGCAGGCTTCGAGGCAGCCTTCATAGCGAAGGCGGCCGGTATCCGAATTTTCCCTGTCGCCGCCGACCATCACGACTTTTTTATGTCCAAGCCCGATTATATGGTCCATGGCGCATTTCGCCGCCATTCTGTCGTCGGTGGAAACGCTCGAAAGGTTTTTAAAAGGAAGATTTGAAGCATCGTTGGAAACGAGCACGCACGGAATTTCGATTTTTCCGAAATCATTTATAAAATGCCCGCTGTTTCCGCCGAGGAAGAGTATCCCGAGAGGCTTCTTTTCCTGACAAAGCTGAACAGCCCTCATAACCTCGTTGGAATCCTCGTCTATGTAGTCAACAATAAGCGGATATTTCGTTTCCGCAATACGGCTCTGGATAGATTCCACGAGCGCGCTGAACATTTCATTCGATGTGCCTTTCACCACCACGAGAATGGAAGTTGCGTGCTGCTGTTTAAGGTGCTTCGCGTTCGCGTTTATGCGAAAACCGCTCTCCTCAACAGCTCTAAGGATCTCCCGCCGGGCTTTTTCGCTCACGTTCGGGTGTCCGTTGAGTACCCTCGAAACGGTTGCAACGCCATAGCCGGTTTCCTTCGCAAGATCCTTTATGGTCAAAAGGCACACCTCCTCTTTATAATATTTTTAAAGATATCAGCCTTTTACCGCGCCGGCAGCAACGCCCTTGATGATGTGCTTCTGGCAGGTAAGATAGAAAATGATAACCGGAATGATGCTCAAAAGAATGAGTGCCATGGTAGCGCCGAGGTCAACGGTGCCATAGCTTCCCTTGAGGTACTGAATATGGATCGGAATGGTTTTGTAAAGGGTTCTGTCGAGAACGAGATACGGGAGAAGATAGTCGTTCCAAATCCACATAATTTCAAGGATCGCAACGGAAACAAGGGTCGGCTTCATCATAGGAAGCACAACGTTGAAATAGGTACGGAGGGGGCTGCAGCCGTCGATCGCCGCCGCTTCCTCGATTTCCAGAGGAATACTCTTTACAAATCCAACAAACATAAATACCGCAAGTCCCGCGCCGAATCCGAGGTAAATAACAGGAATGGTCCAGGGGGTATTGAGCTTGAGGGTATCCGCGGTCTTCGCAAGGGTGAACATAACCATCTGGAAAGGAACTACCATGGAAAATACGCAGGCATAATAGATAATGCGGCAGAGAGTTGAGTCAACACGGGAAATATACCATGCGGCCATGGAAGTGAAAAGCAGGATGAGGAAGGTTCCCAGAAGGGTAATGACAACGCTGTAAAGAACGGATTTCCAGAAAGGATATCCGCCGAAAGTCATGCCGGTGATGAAGTTATCGAATCCGACAAAGCTTTCCCCCGAAGGGATTCCGAAAGTATCGGTCTTTACAAAAGTATTTGCTTTGAAAGAGTTGATAAGTACCATCGCAACGGGGAATACGTACGCAATGGAAAGAAGAGTAAAGAAAACCGTTGTAAGCGTTTTGCCGATTTTTGCTTTTTTGAAGGAGTTTTTCATTACTGCTGTACCTCCTTTTTACGGGTCGCGGTAAGCTGGGCAATGGCCAGAGTCGCAACAAGGATAAAGAACAGAACCGCTTTTGCCTGGGCAACTCCGCGGGATGCGGTATTCTGTCCGTAGAAAGTGTTGTAAATATTGAGGGCGAGCATCTCGGTGGTATGTACGGTGGTGCCGTCCGGATTGATAATGTAGGGATAACCGCCGGTAAGGGCAAGGTTCTGGTCAAAGAGCTTGAATCCGTTGGTGAGGGAAAGGAATGTGCAGATGGTGATAGAGGGCATTACGTTGGGGATGGTGACCTTGAAAAGGGTCTGCCAGCTGCTTGCGCCGTCTATCTTTGCCGCCTCGAGCATATCCTCCGGAACAGCCTGAAGTCCGGCGATATAGATTATCATCATATAACCTATCTGCTGCCAGCAGGTAAGAATGATAAGTCCCCAAAATCCCCATGTGGTATCCATAAGAATAGAAGTCTGGTAATATCCGAGGAAACCGTCGAAAATCATGCTCCAGATATAACCGAGAACGATACCGCCGATAAGGTTAGGCATGAAGAAAACCGTTCTGAAGACATTCGCGCCCTTGATTTTCTGGGTAAGAGCATAAGCAACCGCAAACGCAAACACGTTTATTAAAACAAGGGATACGACCGCAAAAGCGGCGGTAAATCCAAAGGAATACATAAAGCTTTCATCTGTGAGAGCTTTCTGATAGTTGCTGATGCCGACCCATTCCCAGTCGCTTGTGGTTCTGAATTTGCAGAACGAAAGGAAAAGACCGTGGATAAAAGGCCAGACAAATCCGATGAGGAACGCCGCAACCATGGGCCAGATGAAGAATGGTGCCCAGCGCTGAATCGGCTTGCGGATCATATCGCTGTTGACCGCGGCGCTGTCATGTTTACGTTTCATTTTGCTTCAACTCCTGCGTCAAATAGTAAAAAAGGTCATCGCTTTGGCTTCATGGGGCCGCGGCGGTGATATAGTAAAAACGGAGCGAGCGCAAAGCCCGCTCCGTTTTATCAAAGCGAAACTGCTTTGAATTTTCAGTTAATCGAATCAGCCGTTGGCTGCTTCATACTGTACTGCCCAGCCGCTGATGAATGCGGTTACAACGGTTGCCCAGGTTTCATCGGAAGGATTTGCGTTGTAAGCGTTCATTGCGGAAACAGCAGCTGCACGGTAGGTATCGACGTTGGGCTGATAGTTGGTAACCCAAGCGAAGTTGTAGCAGCCGTTTGCAAGATATTCATTTGCCTGTGCAAGGAATCTGTTGGTGGATTCTGCAGCAGATTTATAAGGCATTACGCCGAAGGTATTAACAGCCATTTCGGAAGCTTCGGGATCGGTTACGAGCCATACGAGGAAGTCCATGGTTGCCTGGATATCTTCTTCGGAAGCGTTGCCGTTGATTGCCCAGTAGTTTTCGGTACCGCAGTTAAGACCTGCTTTTTCTTCGCCTTCAATGCCGCTGTAATAGGGGATCATGTAAAGATCTTCAGCGTTCATGCCTTTATCGAGAAGACCTGCATACTCCCAGTTGCCGTTTACATAGAATGCTGCATCGCCGTTTGCGAATTCTGCTGCTGCATCGAAGCCGCCGTTTGCAAGCTCTTTGCGGTCAACGGTTGCGTTCTCAACCATGAGGTCATAGAGAGCTTTATAGTTATCCATGTATGCGCCGGTAAGGGTTGCAGGACCATAAGCGCCGTTGCCCCATGCTTCGGGATCATCACGGTATTCGTGAACGTATTCAAGGTTGATGAGGTGGCCGGTGAATCTCCAGGAAGAAGAACCGTCCATGCCTGCGGAAGTGAATGCGCTGAAGCCGAGGGTGTCTTTGTTTGCGGTGATGTCTTCAACAACAGCTTTGAGGGTCTCGAAGTTGGTGATTTCGGAAACGTCGTGACCTGCTTCGTTAAGGAGAGCGTTGTTTACGATGATGCCGTAGCATTCATAGCAGTAGCCGATGGAAACGAGTTTGCCGTTGTCATCATATACGTTGTATGCGTCGGTGGAAAGTTCGTTTGCGATTGCGGTGCCGGTGAGGTCAAGGCAATAATCGCCCCAGGTGGGAACGCCGTTGGGGGATACTACGAAGATGGTAGGAGCATTGCTCTTATCCATTTCAGCGGTAAGGGTTTCGCTGTAGGTACCGGAAGCAGCGGTTTCGATCTTAACTTCTACGCCGGTTTTTGCGGTATAGAGAGCTGCGATCTCTTTGAGAGCTTCATCGGATTCGGGTTTGAAGTTGAGCCAGTAAACGGAACCGGTTGCGGTTGCGTTTGCGTTGTCGCCGGAGTTTTCGCCGTCAACGTTTGCAGGTTCATCGGAGTCGCTGCAAGCAGCAAAGGAAAGAACCATAGCAAGTGCCATAAGAACAGCAAGAAGCTTTTTCATTTGTTTTCCTCCTAAATATCTTTTGGGCAATGCCCGTTTGTTAATATTGGAAACGATTCCACCGTTTCCTCACGCTAATAATACTCTTTCGTTTCGTCTTTTTCAACAAGTTTCAAAAACTTCTGCGTTTTCCCTAATCCTCTGTAAAGGAATTTGGCTATTTTGCCCAGAAGTTTTTTTGCTGCATTATTTTCTTGCGGAATTTATATAATATTTCCGGCATATGATTATTCCGAAAAGCCGCCTTATATGCCCGTTTTTGGCAAAAATCACGGTTTTTCGGTCATTTTTCACAAAAAACAAAATAAATTCCTATCTATTGCCCCAATTGCTTTTTTGTTTTATCAATGCTACCATTATATTAATTCTGTTGCGCTGTGTTCTACTCCACAGAAAAAAGTTAGACGCCGCGCGATAAAAAGGAGGAAAATCAAATCCCGCAGGACTCGCGGTGCGGCAGTGTGGAGACCTGTCGCAATGCCTTTGCCGTTCTGCTCGGCAATGGCGAGGATATTCGCCAGAATTGGGAATATCCGGAGTCGTTATCTATGGCAACTGTAACCCTTAAAAACGTGAAGAAAATCTATCCCTTCAACGGTGACGACCTCAAAAAGGTCAAAAAAGGCGAAAAACTCAAAACCAACCTCGAAGTAACCGAAGACGGCATCGTTGCGGTCCATGAATTCAATCTTGATATCAAAGATCAGGAATTCATCGTTCTTGTCGGTCCTTCCGGCTGCGGAAAATCCACTACCCTTCGTATGATTGCCGGTCTTGAGGAAATTTCCGACGGCGACCTTCTTATCGACGACGTCCGCGTCAACGACGTAGCCCCGAAAGACCGCGATATCGCGATGGTCTTCCAAAACTACGCTCTCTATCCCCATATGACCGTCTATGAAAATCTCGCTTTCGCCCTCAAGCTCCGCAAAACCCCGAAGGACGAAATCGACGCAAAAGTTAAAGAAGCCGCCGAGATCCTTGATATCACCCAGTACCTCGGAAGAAAGCCGAAGGCTCTTTCCGGCGGTCAGCGCCAGCGTGTTGCCATAGGCCGTGCCATAGTCCGTGACCCGAAGGTCATGCTCATGGACGAACCTCTTTCCAACCTTGATGCAAAGCTCCGCAACCAGATGCGCGCAGAAATCATCAAGCTCCGCAAACGTATCAACACCACCTTCATATATGTTACTCATGACCAGACCGAAGCAATGACCCTCGGTGACCGCATAGTCATTATGAGCGAAGGCTTCATCCAGCAGATCGGCACCCCCCAGGAGGTATTCAACCGTCCCGCAAATCTTTACGTTGCAGGCTTCATCGGTTCTCCCCAAATGAACTTCTTTGATGCGAAGCTCCTTAAGAAAGACGGAGTATATTCCGTTGTTCTCGACGGTTACGAGGTCGTTCTTCCCGATGACAAACAGGCTCTCCTCAACGAAAAAGGCATTGAGGAACAGGATATCACCCTCGGCGTCCGCCCCGAACACATCGTTCTTTCCGATGAAGGCGTTTCCGCCAACATCGAAGTTTCCGAGCTCATGGGTTCCTCCGTACATCTTCACGTCAACGCTGTTGATCAGGACGTTATCATCATTGTCAACACCATGAACATGAACGATTCCGAGGTTTCCGAGCTTTGCTCCGGCAAGGAAGTAAAATTCAGCTTCGGCGGCAATAACTGCCACCTCTTCGATAAGGAAACCACGAAGAACCTTATCTATTGATTTTTGAAAGAATCTGATCTTTCCCGGCCGCAGAAAACTTTTTTTGCGGCCGGCTTTGCATATAAAATATCGTAAAAGAGGTTTTTTATGAACGAAAGAAAAGCCGGCGTTCTGCTCCATATCTCCTCCCTTCCCTCTCCGTACGGAATCGGAACCTTCGGCAGAAGCGCCTATGAATTTGTTGATTTTCTTGTTTCAGCCGGCCAGACCTATTGGCAGATCCTTCCCCTCGGCCAAACCAGCTACGGTGATTCGCCTTACCAGTCCTTTTCTACCTTTGCGGGCAACCCCTATTTCATCGACCTCGATTTCCTGAATATCGACGGTTATCTCGATAAGGAAGATTTTGAAAATCTCGAATGGGGAACCGAACCGGGATATGTCGATTACGCCCATATTTATGAAAACCGCTATCCCGTTCTTCGCAAGGCATATAAAAACTTTATGGCAAAGGGCAATATCTCCGCTCTCAATGATTTTTGCGAAAGAGAAAAAAGCTGGCTCGATGAATACGCTCTTTTCATGACCCTCAAAGATGCCCATAACGGCAAAAGCTGGCGCGAATGGATAAAACCCTTCCATGACCGTGACGAGGTCGCCCTCGCAAAATTTACCGAAGAACACGAATGGGAAATCGGCTTCTGGAAGTTCCTCCAGTACGAATTCAACCGCCAGTGGCACAACCTTAAAAATTACGCCAACGAACGCGGCATAAAGATCATCGGCGATCTTCCCATTTACGTTGCGGACGACAGCAGCGACGTCTGGGCAAATCCGGAGCTTTTCGATTTTGACGAGGAGCGCCGTCCGAGATGCGTTGCGGGCTGTCCGCCGGATGCTTTCGCCGTTGACGGTCAGCTTTGGGGCAATCCGGTCTATGACTGGGATTACAACAAGAAAAGCGGCTATAAATGGTGGATCGCAAGGCTCAAATCCTGCCGCGATAAATACGATATCCTCCGCATAGACCATTTCCGCGGCTTTGCCGGTTATTACTGCGTGCCCTACGGCGATACCACCGCAAGAAACGGCGAATGGAAAAAAGGTCCCGGAATGGATCTTTTCAGCGTTGTAAAAAAAGAACTTGCGGACTATCCCATTATTGCCGAAGACCTCGGCTTCCTCACAGATGACGTCCGCCGGCTTCTTTCCGACTGCGGATTCCCGGGAATGAAAATTCTCGAATTCGCCTTCGGCAAGGACGATGACGCCAACGACAGTCTTCCCCATAACCTCAAAAAGAACTGCGTCTGCTATCCCGGAACCCACGATAACCTTCCGGTTGCAGGTTGGGCAGAAACCCTTTCCGAAGGGGATTATGAATACTGCATGGATTACATGAATTACGGCGGCGATGACTTCGTCGATGCTTTCATACGCACCGCTCTCGGCGCCGTTACCGATACCACCATCATTCCCATGCAGGACTGGCTCGGGCTCGGAAAATATTCCCGCATGAACGAACCTTCCACCGCCGGCGGAAACTGGCAGTGGCGCCTCGTTTCCGGTCAGGTCTGCTGCGGCCTTGCGGAGCGTATGCACCACCACACCAAGCTTTACGGAAGACTTCGCTGATAATATCAAATTTAAAAACGCCGCTTTTCAAAAAGCGGCGTTTTTTCACTTTAAATCCTCCCTTGCCGAAGGCAGCCAAGAGGTTTATGCAGGGAACGGTCTTGACCGTTCCGTTTTGCGGCGCGTTAGTCACCTTTAGCAAACGGAGCAAATTATTTCGTAATAATCGCAACCGGGCAATGGTCGCTTCCGAAGTACTGAGGATAGATCATGCTGTCCTCCAGCTTTTCGCAAAAGCGCTTTGAGCAAAGGAAATAGTCGATTCTCCAGCCCGCATTCTTTTCCCTCGCGTGGAACATATAGCTCCACCAGGAATAAGCATCGGTTCTGTCCGGATAAAGCACACGGAAGGTATCCGCAAAGCCTGCTTCCAGAAGCTCGGTCATTTTAGCGCGTTCCTCATCGGTGAATCCGGCGTTTCCGCGGTTCGTTTTATAGTTTTTGAGGTCGATTTCCTCATGGGCGACATTCATGTCCCCGCAGACTATGACCGGCTTATGCTTATCGAGAGAACAGAGGTAATCCCTGAAACAGTCCTCCCAGTCCATGCGGTATTCAAGGCGCTCAAGGTCCCGGCGCACGTTTGGGACGTAAACGTCCACAAGGTAAAAATCCGGATACTCAAGAGTAATTACCCTTCCTTCATGGTCATGGCGTTCGACGTCAATGCCGTAATTGACCGAAAGAGGTTCATGCTTTGTAAAAATGGCTGTTCCGGAATAGCCTTTTTTCTCCGCGCTGTTCCAAAACTGATAATACCCGGGAAGCTCCATGGTTATCTGGTCCGGCTGGAGCTTTGTTTCCTGAAGGCAAAAGAAATCCGCGTCCATTTCGCCAAAGCTTTCCATAAAGCCTTTTCCCATGCAGGCACGAAGTCCGTTTACGTTCCAAGATACAAATTTCATCAAAAATTCTCCTTTATGCGTGATAGAGCTTTTTATTGCGGTATTTGGGTTCGCAGGTAAGATTGAGCCCGAGTTTTTTGAAGGTCTGGGTATCGACCTGGGAAAGAATGACGGTGGAATGACATTCGCAGCCCCGGAGCTCATCAAGACAGGCAAGAGCTTTTGCGGCATCGGGGTTCTTCGGCGCGCTTACCGCAAGGGCAAGAAGCACCTCATCGAGATGGAGCCTCGCGTTATTGTGACCGAGGTGATTTTTCTTGAGCTCCTCCACCGGATTCATAACCAGCGGGTCGATTATATCAATGGAATCGTCGATACCGGCAATTTCCTTAAGCGCATTGAGCAGCATCGCCGCGGAAGAACCGAGAAGGGAGCTCGTCTTTCCGACGATTATTTTTCCGTTTTTAAGTTCAATGGCCGTCGCGGGGAGCTGGGTCTCCTCCGCCTTATCAAGAGCGGCGGAAACAACGGGTCTGTCCTCAACTCCGACGCCGACCCTCTCCATCAGAAGCTCGATTTTGAGCATTGGGTTTTCGTCGCATTTTCCCTGGCGGTATTCACAGGCGGCATCATAGAATCTGCGGACTATTTCCTGCCTTGCCGCTTCACAAACGGCTTCGTCATCGCTGATGCAGAAACCGACCATGTTAACGCCCATATCCGTCGGGGATTTATAGGGGCTTTCGCCGAGAATGGTTTCAAAAATCCTGTTGAGCACCGGGAAAACCTCGATGTCACGGTTATAGTTTACGGTCATTTCGCCGTATGCCTCAAGGTGATAGTGGTCTATCATATTGACGTCGTCAAGGTCCGCGGTTGCGGCTTCATAAGCAAGGTTCACCGGATGGGTCAGCGGAAGATTCCAGATGGGGAAGGTTTCAAATTTCGCATAGCCGGCTTTGACTCCGCGTTTGTTTTCGTGGAAAAGCTGGGAAAGACAGGTCGCCATTTTTCCGCTTCCGGGACCGGGCGCAGTCACCACCACAAGGGGTTTTGTGGTTTCGACGTAATCGTTGCGGCCAAAGCCCTCATCGCTCACTACGAAGTTGACGTCCATGGGGTATCCCTCGATGGGATAGTGGATATAGCTTTTTATTCCAAGGGAACCGAGCTTTTTGCGGAAGGCATCCGCGGCTCTCTGGCCGGAATACTGGGCAATGATAACGCTTCCTACGTAAAGTCCAAGGGAAGAAAAAGCGTCGATAAGGCGCATCACCTCAAGGTCATAGGTGATGCCGAGGTCGCCGCGGACTTTGTTCTTTTCAATGTCCGTAGCATTTATAACGATGATGATTTCCGCCTGATCCTTCATTTCGCAAAGGAGCTTCACCTTTGAGTCATAGGCAAATCCCGGAAGAACCCTTGATGCGTGAAAATCATCAAAAAGTTTTCCGCCGAATTCAAGATAGAGCTTTCCGCCGAATTCCTCAATGCGTTCCTTTATTTTTTCGGACTGCATTTTAAAATATTTTGCGCTGTCAAAACCTGTTTTCTGCATATTTCCCCCTGTGAACCCAAATTATATTTTTGAAAAGAATATTAAGTTTGTGTAAAAAGTGGTGACAAAAGAAATGAAATCCGCTATAATTACTCTTGTAATCACTTTTACAAAATCCCACCCTATAACTATAACCCTATTTGCAATTTCAGTCAATAATAAGCTTTTACAAAAACAAACAAATTTTTCTATCGGAGGATAAAAAATGGCAAAAAGAATTATTGCCGCTTTGCTCCTTGCCCTGATGCTTGTAAGTTTTTCCGGCTGCTCCCCGGCGGAAACCATAAGCGGATGGTTCGATGAGGCAAGCGCACTTATCCCAAACGACATTGAACTCATCATTGCCCAGCTCACCGGCATGGAGGTCGAAACCGAAGACCACGAAATAATTTTTTCCGAAGGCTACGTCAATATGCTCAAAAGCAAAACCTATTATTTCGTCTATACCCTCGATGACGGAACCGAGGTCATGCACGGCAGCAACGGAGTCCGCACCGGTTCGAGCTATCCCGAACCCGCCGAGCTTGACGATTCCGATATAGAATATGATTCGGACGGCAACCCCATCGAACCCGAAATTCCCCATGAGCATATAGTCCTCTATCAAGGTATCTATTACTATATCGACGATGACCAGTCAAAAATGTTCACCGTAAATCCCGCGAACTATAAGGCTGTTCCTTTTGAAATTTCCGTTGACGGAATAAAACTTTCCGCCACCGGAACCGAAACGTTCGAAGGCGAAACCTGCCGTTTCGAACGATATTCCACCAATAACGGCGATATAACCTTCTATTTCAGGAACACCGTTCTCACCGGCATGAAAATCGACCAGAACGGCGGCATCACCGTAAGCGGCATCACCGCCTTCAATAAATACCTCAATCCTTCCCTCGTCGCCATGCCGGATACCTATAAAATAGTTCAGCACTGGACCGGCGAAGAATAATTCAAAAAAAACGAAAGCACCCGCGAGGGTGCTTTTTTTGCGGAAAAAATTATTGCAAATTCAAATGCCCGCTTGTGTAAAGGAGCTGGATTTTTTAACCGCCCGCAGCAACGGTTCCCCTCCACCACCGGGATGGCATATTTTATTTCCAAAAACGATAAAGCTCCGGTGCCTGCGGAAGCATCGGAGCTTTATCGTTTTGGAAAGGAAAAAGATATGAAAGATTTTTTATCTTAAAATCAGATTCTTTTGCGCAGCAAAATAACTACCGTTATTGCCGCGAACCAGAACATCTGGAAAGCCAGAAGAACATACATTGCAAGGCTTCTGATGTTTCCGGTAAAAAGGAAGAGCGTTACGAGAATGAACCCGATGACGATTCCTATCATTTCGAGCAGAGCCGCCGCGAAAGAGGACTGTCTTATGATCCCGCAGCAGTTGAGAAGATCGGAAAGCGCGAAAAGGCTTCCGTCATAAACTGCCGCCGCAGGAGCATTTTCCCTCTCCTCGGTAAGTTCTGCGCATTTCTGCTGATATTTGGAAGAAAGAAGGTTGAGCTGGCTTTCCGGATAACCGAAAAGGTCGCAAAGCTTCTTCGTGGTGATGTTGGGGTCGCTGCAGTTGATGACAAGGCGAACCCCTCTCTCCGCCATGATTCCGAGAGAGCGGTAAACCTCCTTATCAGCGTGATAGCTGAGCACGAACATAGCGGTAAGCTCGCCGCTGTTCGCAAGATAGAGTATATCTCTTCCGCCGCCCACATATTTGTTTTCGTAATCGTGGGAAGGAATATCTATTCCGTGGTTTATCATAAGCTCGCGGTTGCCTATAAGAACGCGCTTGCCTCCGACCCATGCGGAAAGTCCCATGCCGTCCTCATAAATAATGGTATCCACGGGCTTGAGCAGTTTTTTATCGCCCTGAACAACGTTGATGAAAATGCTTCCGAGGGTGCTTCTGGTGCTGCAGATTACAGAAGCGGCATCGAGTATCGCCTCATCTATCCTGCCCTGTGAGAAGGTTCTTATTCCGTGGAGAATAATGCTGCCCTCCGGGAAAAGCTGTTCGATATCAAGAAGGACGGAATCCGTTTCCGCAAAGGTTTCGGCGGTATAACCGCCTGCCATAACGCTGCCCTCATCATTGAGCGCCGCGCAGGAGCGGAATACCGGAAGCGCGCCCGCAATGGTTGCGGAAAAAGGCGATGCAACGCAAAGAACGGCCGCAAAACCCGTGATGGCATCGGAAACTCTTCCCGTAAGGAGGAATGCGATCACGCCCACAAGAATGGAACAGAGGAAAACAATGGGCGAAACGATTCTCGCAATGCTTTCGGTGGCGTCATCGCGGTAAGAAAGCTCGAGGAATCTTGTGAAGAACTTCGCCTTCGCGCTCGTGCAAAAACGCGGGGTTTCGTCCCTCTGTCCGGTAAGCTCTCTCGCAAGTTCTTTATTATGCACCGGAAGAAGCGCGGATTTTCCGCTTCCCGTGGTGAGTATCTCAAAGTTATTTTTAATTCGCACAGCGGAAAGAAGCTTTCCGATGGTGTTGAAGAAAAGTCCGAGGACGGTTATGGGGAAGAAAAGGTTTTCTCCGCCGGAATACATTGCGGAAGGATTTACAATAAACGTGATTCCGAGCGCAGCCGCGCCTATTACCGAGCAGGTCGCAAAGGTATCGTTTCCGGCTTTAAATCTTACGAGCGAGATAAGCCCGCCGCCAACAGCTACGTGGCAGGTAAGTGCCGCGATACAGACTATGGCGAGATTGACCGCCGGGAACACAATGCCGGAATTTTCAAAGCTTATGAATTCCGGAAGCTGATAACCCAGCACCGGCGAAAGACAGAGCACAAGGCTTATTATAAAAAGGATAAACAGAATAACGCTTCTTATGATAAGGCTCACGAGCTGCGCTCCGAGATTTTTTTCAACGGCTTCCTTTTGGGAAATATTTTCATAATCGTCCGGATCGTCGTCCTCCGGCTCATGCATATCGGACATAAGCTTTCTGGCGATATCCTCGTTGCTCTGCTCCGCGAATCTGTTCTTCACGGGGTCGGCCACCGGGATTTCGGGGATATGTATCTCCTGGTCGGTGGGTTCCGCAACGTTTTTCATGAATTCCTCGACCTTGTTGCGGCGTTTATCCACAAACTCCATATAAAGGTCGTGGTTTCCCGAACTTGTAAGGTCGCCGTTATCCTTTTTCTCCTTCGCGGCGCCAAAGCCGTTTATTCCCGCACCCGCAAATTTATCCGCCGCGGGTTTTTCGTGCTTCTCCGGTTCGGTTTTATGTTCCTTAACCGGTTTCACCTCATGCTTCGGTTCCTCTTTCGCGGGAGATACTTCCTCCGCAACGGCTTTTTTGATAAATCCGCTGATGGGTTCGCCGTTATGAATGGTAAAATCCTTCGGAACGTAATTTTCTATTTCTTTTTTGGTCGTTTCGTGCGCCGGAGTTACCTCGACTTTGGAACTGAATCCGCTTTCCTTCTGTTTTTTGACTTTTTTACCGTTTTTCCAGCCGGAAGCATCGCCGAAATACTCCGAAAGGGTATCGTCAACCTGTATCACCCTTGTGGTTATGGGTTCGTCCTTGAATTTTTTGGTATAGGTGGGAGCCTCCGGCTCCTTTTCCGTTTCGGGCTGTATATTTTTCTGCCGCATTTCAAAAAAATCGCCCGCCGGTTCCGAAGAACCGCCTTTTGTTTCCGCATCGGTTGCCTTGGCGGCGCCGTTTTCTTTTTTGCGCCTGATTTCTTCAAGGATGTCGTCAACCGAATATCCGTTTCCTGCCATTTCGTTCCCCTTCCCTTTTTAATGTTTTATATAAAGCTGTTATCTCGCTTTGATTTTGAGTCTCTGCCTCGTCACCTCATACATCATTACGGAAGCCGCAACTGAAGCGTTGAGTGATTCGATTTTGCCCCTCATCGGGAGCGAAACAACGAAATCGCATTTTTCCTTGACAAGGCGGCTCACGCCTTCGCCTTCCGCTCCGACGACAAGCCCAACCGCGCCGGAAAGATCCGCGGACCAGAGTGCTTCGCCGTCCATATCCGCGCCGAAAATCCAAACTCCGCGCTCCTTGAGCTCATCAATGGTACGGGCAATATTGGTGACCCTTGCCACCGGGACATATTCCACCGCGCCGACGGAGGTCTTTGCAACCACGTAGTTGAGGCCGACGCTTCTGCGTTTCGGAATAATAACGCCGTGCGCGCCGCAGCATTCAGCGGTACGGATCACCGCGCCGAGATTATGACCGTCCTCGAGTCCGTCGGCAATGATAATGAACGGCGGTTCGCCTCTTTCCTCCGCAAGGGCAAAAATCTCGTCAACGGTGGCGTATTTATGCGCCGCAGCCATTGCGACTACGCCCTGGGCATTGGCGCCTGCGGCCATTTCGTCTATTTTGATGGGAGCGACTTCCTTTACCGGAATACCCGCGTCCTTCGCCATCGCATAAAGTTTACCGAGGTTGGTCGCGCCCTTTGCAACCATGATCCTGTCTATTTCCCTGCCGGATTTGATCGCCTCTATAACGGCGTTTCTTCCGCAGATTTTATCCTTATCCGCTTCGTTTTCGCGGATCTCATCTTTTTCTTTATATTTATCCATATTATTCTTCCTTCATAAGAGTGGATATATTCACAACCGTTTCAATCCAGTAATCCCGCAGCTGGGCGTTTATTTTAGTGCCCTTCGCGGTACGCACATAATATTTTCTCGGTTTGCCTTCGCTCATATCCCATTCGCTTTTGAGAAGTCCCTGACTCTCAAGCCGGCGCAAAAGCGGATAGAGCGTGTTCCCGTCCACAGGAACGCCTTTTTCGGTCAGTTCCTGACCCAGTGAATAGCCGTATTTCGGCGAGGAAAGCTGGTTCAAAACACCGAGAACGACCGTTCCGCGCCGAAGTTCCGAAACGAAACCGGAAATAATTTCGTCATCGCTCAATCTTTCCCCACCTCCTGTTAAAACAGCGTTTTTTGGCTTAAATAAGCCGTTTTTGCGGATAGCAAACAGAGCGAAAACCAAAAAAATTTTCGCCTTTTACGGCGGAATCCACTTTATTTTTTGCCGCTTTTGCGGCAAAAAATCCCGCCGTTTCAAAATATTGTTATCCATTTCGGATTATACTGTATTACCGATACTGTTGTCAATAGAAAATTATAAATTTTTTCAAAATAATTTAACATTTCAACATCGTTGTTAAAAAATAATTATTTTATACTTCATCGTAAAATCCATTTATTTTGATAAAAAAATACTGTGTGCCGCACGATTAAGCGCAAAAACGGGCAGAATAGGGGTTTGCCCTACCCTGCCCGTTTTTCGGCTGAATTTTATTGATTTTTCAAGGATTTTCGCAGCTTTAAAAGCGCGATTTTTGGCTTATTTATGCGGTTTACCAGACTTTCAGAAGCCGCGGGAAACGCTTCATTATAATGCCGCACATCTCACGGATTTCGTCCGGAATCGTTCCCAAAGGACCGTTTATCGGGTCGTATTTGAACACTTTTCCCTCATATCTGAACCTACAGTTGTTTGCTTCGCCCGTGACGTAAAAACCGTCGTTTGCGCTCTTTTTGAAGTCCTCCTCATCGAGGAAAAGGGTGAATTTCTCCTTATACGGCGCTCCGTCATAGGGACAGCAATCGGCGCAGGCGCCGCATTCGTCGCAAAAATCGTTGACGTGGACTATCTGTCTGCTGCCGTCGGAAAGTTTTATCACCCAGTTTGCCCTGTTCGGGCAAACTTCGACGCAGAATTCGCAAACGGTATCACATTCAAGGCAGCGTTCGCCTTCGGAACATTTTTTGCAGTCGGCGCAAAGCTTTCCGCGTTTTTCAAGGAAGGAACAGTCCTCCGTTTCGTTATCCGGAAGGTATTTGTCACAGTGGAAATGGGCGATCTTTTTCGCCAGCTTCTGGGAATCCGCTATAACTTTCGCGATATCTTCGGTGCGGTTAAAGTTCGCGTTGCCCACAAGATAGGTGGCGCTGTCCATTTCATCAAAGAGGGTGTCGTCGATTTCCTCGCCGGTGGCGTTGATAGCGATATCCGCCGGAACCTTGTCCTTCTTTCCGGTATCGAGAACGGGTCTTATGCCGGTCTTTTCGTCCGGCTCTCCGAGCTCGGAAACATGGCAAAGGAGCTGTCCGCTTCTGACGCCGCTGGGAATAAGGTTCGGCGCAATAAATATGCCTTCTTTTTTCATGGCGATTATCTCGTCCGCGGAAGCAGTCATCTCGCTTTCCGGCTTATCAAAAACGAGGGTCACCCTGTCAACGGAAGAAAGCCTTTTTGCGCATCTTGCGGCAGCAACAGCGGAATGTCCGCCGCCGATGACAACAACGCTTCCCATGACGGTTTCTTCCGTTTCCTCGGGCTTGCGCTTGCAGTTTTCAAGAAATTCCAGCGCTGAAACGTTTTTGCCGAATGCAAATTTGAGCGGCTTCTGCTTTCCTGCGCCGATGGCAAGAATGATTTTCTCAAAGCCCTGCTCCCGGAGTTCCCGAAGAGAGGTCACCTCGACCCCAAGCTCCATCTCGATCCCGAGAGCCTGAATAAGGGTCGCGTCCCATTCGATATCCGAATCGTCAATGCGGAATTTCGGGATATATTTTGTAACTGCGCCGCCGGGGCGGTATTCTTTATCAAAAATAGTGACGTTTGCGCCCTGCCGCGCAAGGAAACAGGCGGCGGAAAGTCCCGCAGGACCGCAGCCGACCACCGCGACCCGGACTCCTGCTCTGGATTTCAGCTCCGTTTCGTCAAGAAGGTCAAAACAGGCGTTTTTTGCCGCCTGATAGTTTTCCCCTTTGATGTTCAGCGGACATTCATAGAATCTTCTGGAACAGCCGTCCATGCACGGATGGGAACAAAGGCTCTCCACCGTAAAAGGCATTGGGTTGCGCTCAAAAATGACCCGGAGCGCCTCGAGGCTTCTTCCGTTTCTGATAAGGCGCATTATAAGTGGAATATCCGCCCCAAGGGGGCAAACTGCCCTGCACTGGGCTTTGGTGCAGTTTATGTGAGGAATGGGTCCTTCGGCCTTTTTCGGTTCTGCTCCGGGGATATTTTTGTATCTTCCGCTGGAATAGACGTCTTTTTCGATATCCGGCAGGTCGGAGGTAAGGATTCCCGAGAACTGGGCATAATCGCATTTAGATACGTCGTCCGCAAGCTGCTTGAACCTTTTAAGCCCGCCGGGTCTTATAATATCGGAAACAACGGTAACGGGCCAGATTCCCGCATTGAAAAGCTTCGATACAGTATAATAATCCGCGCCGCCGGCAAAGCAGATGCGAAGTCCGCCGCCGAAATCATTTGCTATTTTTTCCGCAAGGGAAAAAGCTATGGGGAAAAGCGCTCTGCCGGTAAGGCGTCCGTCTTTGATCGGGGTTTTCTTCGCGCTTTCAACCACGAGCCCGTCGCAGACCTTTACTCCGAATTCAAGGCGGTTCATATCCGCCTTGTTCTGGAGCCTCAGGAACGCCGGCTTGAGGTCATCATAGAGGGCGCCCTTTTCCATGCGCTCTTTATTTATTTCGATATCATCGTATCCGTTTATATCAAGGATACCCCTTATGCTGTAATAGCCGAGGAGATCCGGGCTGAGCCTTACAAAGGTGTGAAGGCGCTTTTCCTCGATGAGATAAGCCGCCGCTTCCTCAATTTCCGCGGCGGAAAGCCCTTCCTTCGGAACAAATACGGCGGAGGAACAGACCCTCGGGCTGATATCCGAAAGATAAGTATTGTCTATGCCGTCAAGTTCGTCCATGTGGGCTCTTGCCCAGTTTTCACATTCGCGCCATACCTGGGTATATTCCGCGGATTTGAGCCCCTCGATGAAGTTATTCATCCTGTCGGATTTGAGATCCTCAAGAGTTCCGCCGACGGACATATTGAAAACGAAACCCTCCGGAACGCCAAGCTCAAAGGCTGTGCTGATAAGCTTTATGGCATACCATGCCTTTACGTATTCGCCGAAGGCCTCCGCAACGGAAAGCTCTGAAGGGTGTTCGGAAGAATAGGTCCTGTCGCCGACGGAAACGCTCGGTTTTTCGGATTTTTCCTCATCGGGATAAACGGTTTTAAGTTCAAAAAACCTTGCGCCTGAAAGATATGCGGCAATAATGCCCTGCGCCGTTTGTGTAACCGGACCGGCCGCAGGACCAACCGGGTTTTCGATCCTCATTCCGAAAATCGGGAGCCTTGCTCTTCCCGCTTTATAAAAATCCTTAATGCCGAAAATACTGCCGGTCGCGTTGTGCTCCTCGATCAGCAGTCCCATCAGCTTTTCAAATGAAAGCGGTCTTAAATTATCGCTCATAAAGCATTGCCTCCCATATTTCCGTTCGGTCAGAATTATACATATTAATTTTAACATTTTTTTATAGTAATTACAAGGTGTAAATTATTGTTTTATTACCTCCTCTAACAGGGGAGGGGGACCGTTGCGGTACGCACGGCGGAAGGGTTTTCTCCGAAATTTAATATAATCAACACCCTTCCGTCTTCGCTCTTCGAGCGAATCCACCTCCCCTCAAGGGGAGGTATTAGTGCGCTAAACAACAATTTTTGAATTCCCATTCTTTTCAGCTGAAAACCGCATGAACAAGCCATTTCTCGTTGCAGTTTTTCAGTATTATATATTTTTAAGTATAATATTTTACAGTAACAAACCGCAGATTTCTCCAAAGCAACCTTGTTTTTTCTGCCGCCGTTTGATATAATTGCGGTATGGAAAGGCGGTGTTCCCCAATGACCGTGAACGAATATCAAAAACTTGCAATGACGACCCTGAACAAGGATCTTGATGAAAAAGATATGCTCATAAATTCCGTCATGGGGCTTTGCGGCGAAAGCGGCGAAGCCGTTGACCTTGTCAAAAAGCACCTCTTCCACGGTCACGAGCTTGACCGCGAAGCCCTTATAAAAGAGTTGGGCGACGTCGCCTGGTACCTTGCGGAAGCTTCCGCCGCCCTCGGCATAAGCCTCGATGAAATTCTCGAACGAAACATCGAAAAACTCCGAAAAAGATATCCCGAAGGCTTTTCTTCCGAAAAATCCATAAACCGCGAAGATTAAAAAAGTTTACCCCGCCGCAATTTGCGGCGGGGTTTTTCGTTATCAAATATTATTCTTCCCAATCTCTATAATCGGCATATTCGGTAATATCATCGACCCTTGTGACGCTTCGGACTATCTCCCGAAGTATCTCATCGTCCATACCGAGCCTTGTTTCAAGAGAAAAGAAATTGTATCCGTCCGACCAGAAAAGCAGCCTTGTGCCAAAGGGATCGCATGTATATTCGTCCCAGCTTGGCTGAACTTCGATGCAGTAAATCTTTTCTCCGTCAACCTCAAAAAACGTTTCGGTGAAATCCGTTCCGGCGGGCATGGAATAAACAAATCCTCCGTTACCGGTTTCCCATTTTGCGGGATATTGGGTAAAGATCGCAAACCAGTTTTTCTCATAATTATCATAGGTAAAAATACTCAAAGCCGGGTGGGCTTCGCCCTGCAATCCAACCCAGTTTTCCTCAAGGTACATCGGAACAAAGTATTCCTCAAGCTCATATCCGGCGTCTTCCGCAACGTCGATATCAAAAGTGACTTTATAAATATCGCCCGTATATCCGCCTATGGTTTCCATATAAACGATTTCGCCGTCGTTCACTGTATTGAAAAAACTTGCCGCCGCAACCGCCGTTACCGAAAACAAAATCACCATCGCCGCCGCGAGGACAAGGCTCGTTTTCACTTTTAAGCCCCGGGGCGCTTTGCGCTCGCTGGCTTCAATATATTCTTCATCTATGCCGTTCATCGCCGTCAGTATATCGTCTTTTGTCATGGGATATACCCCTCCTTTTCAAGATGCTTTTTTAATTTCCTGCGGATTCTGTGGAGAATAACCGCAACGTTGTTCGCGGAAAGGGAATATCTTTTCCCGATGCTTTCCGCGGTTTCCATAAAGAAATATCTTCGGATAAAGATATTTCTTTCCCGTTTCGGAAGCTTGGACGCAAAGCCGTTTATGCTTTCGCCGAGCTCCTTTGCGTCAAAACCTTCCTCAACGCTTTCGCCGGAAGAAATAAGTTCAGAAAGCTCGTCATAAACCGCGGCACATTCGTTCCCGCCGCGTTTTCCGGCTGTTTTCGCTCTTAACCTGTTGAGCGCAAGATTCCTCGTTATCTTCGCGAGGAAAATTTTAAGGTTCCCGGGGGAATTCGGCGGAATGGCGTTCCACGCCCCGAGCCATGCGGAATTAACGCATTCCTCCGCATCCTCTTTATCCCGAAGAATATTTTCCGCAACCGCGCAGCAGTAGGACCCGTATTTTTCCGCCGTTTCTTCAAGGGCTTTTTCGTCCCGCGCAAAATACAGCGCAATTATTTCTTCATCAAGCACCCGCTCACCTCCTTTTTTGTTCCTCTGAAAGACCTTTCATTTATAAAGACAGCGTTTTTTAAGGAATATTACAAAATCATTGAAATTTTCGCCCGCTTGCAAAACGGAAAACCCATATAGCCGAACTGCTTTTCCGGTGAACCGTTTTATTCCGATTCGGAATATTTTCGGGAAAGGTATTGACAAATTGTTTTTACAGCTGTACAATCAAATTGTAATTTTACAGTCGTAAAAACAATTGCAAAGGAGCTCACCCCCATGAAAACAATTATCGCCGCGATTCTTTCAATCGTACTTGCTGTTTCCCTTTCATCCTGCTGTAATGAAGAAGTCCCGCCGGAAAACACTCCGGAAATCGAACCCTCCGCTTCTGAAAATTCAGGGGCGGAACTTTCCTCCGAACCCGAAAAGGATACCGAAAAATCGCCCGAAACGGAAGAAGAAAAGCCCTCCATGACTTTTAAGCTCGGTCTTGGCGGCGAAGCGACCGAGCTTTCCGCCGGAGATGCCGTCGGCGAATGGGTTCTCGAAAGTCTTGAAGTTGATATGTACGAAAGCACCGAATCCGCTTCCATAGATTATATCCATGCGGAATTTTCCGGAACCGTCACCCTCGAAGGCTATATCGAGCGCAACCAGATGCTTGAGCACGGATACGATTTCACCGTTTCCGAAGCCGACAGATCAAAGCTCCCCTATATCGTTCTTGAAGATTTTGGAAATTCCGAGCGCTATTGGTTCCTTCTTGATATTCCCGAAGGTCTTGAAAACGCTCCCGACCTTGATTTCAACGAAGCCCTTCATTGCAAAATAACCGTAAGCGGCTGCAGCCGCGGCTTCTCTTTCACCGAAGGCATGGACGGACTCGACGTTGTAAAAATCGAGCTTGCCGATGAAAACGGATTTCCCTATCTTTACAAAAATATCCTCATAAATTTCGGCGGAACGGACCGTGACGGCGTTCTCGGCGTTGCAAAAGGCGTAAGCCTTTATTATGACAGCAACGGCTGCAATGATTATTCCAAAATTGATGACGGCAGCGCCTATTCCTTCGTAATGTCCCATTCGGACAGCAGCAACTATATCCAGATTTCCGTTCCCGGGGTTCTTAAAGACGCCTATGCCTTCCCCGAAGATTATTTTGAAACCATTGTACTCAGATATTTCGATACCACCGCCGAGCATCTCCGCAATTCCGATTATTATTATCCCGAGCAGCACTGCTACTGCATCGGAACCGGCGGCGGAATCGGCGAAGCTCCCGCTCTTGTTATCAACAGCATCGATGAAAACGGCGATACAGTCATTTTCCATCTTACCCTTGATTATGAATATCACGAGGACGAAAATATGGCGCTCAAAGTCAGAATCGACCCGAACGGAAGCTATAAATATCTGAGCTATCTTCCGGAATAAACCCGCATTTTCATTCTTCCTTCCTCTTTTTTTCAATAAACACTCCCAACGCAAAAGCGCCGTGCTCATTTTGAGCACGGCGCTTTTGTTCTTATTCTTCGTCTTCGATAAGCCTTTTATAAACCTCGCCTTTGGTCTGCCCGGTAAGCTTTGCGGCTTCCTTTGCCGCCATGGAAGCAGGCTTGCCTTTTTCCATAAGCTCCTTCGCAATGGAAATGGCCTCCTCCATGGGGTCGCGCATTTCCTCTTTTTCAATCTGCTCGCCATCGAGCACCAGAACGTATTCGCCCTTCGGCGGGTTTTCGGTATGGTATGCAACCGCTTCGGAAAGGGTGCCCCTCCAGGAATTTTCGTGGATTTTGGTGAGTTCCTTGACCACAACGATGTTGCGGTCGCCGAAAACGGAATTCATATCCTTAAGGGTACTCAAAAGCTTATGGGGCGCTTCATAGAAAACCATCGTTCTGCGCTCATGCCGAAGCTCCATAAGGTGCTCCATTCTGGAGGTGCGCTTCACGCTCAAAAATCCTTCAAAAGTGAAGCGTGAAACCGAAAGCCCCGAAACCGCCAGCGCGGAAATAACCGCCGAAGGTCCGGGAACGACCTCCACTTTGACGTCCGCTTTGATGCAAAGCTTTACAAGGGTTTCGCCCGGGTCGCTTATGCAGGGCATTCCCGCATCGGTAACTATGGCGCAGCTTTCGCCGCTTTGAAGGCGGGAAACGATTATGTCCCCCTGCTCGTATTCATTGAATTTCTGATAGATGACCATCGGCTTTTTTATTCCGAAGTGGTTCAGCAGCTTTACGGTAACTCTCGTATCCTCCGCCGCTATAAAATCAACTTTTTCAAGGGTTTCCACCGCTCTCGGCGAAAAATCGCCGAGGTTGCCGATGGGCGTTCCCACAACGTAAAGTGTTCCCATAAAATCCTCTTTATCTTCCGTTTTGAATATAATTTATTTTAAGCCCGGCGTGCCCGCCTTTCTTCCCTTCGATAAGAATAAGCCATGGTTCGGCGGAATCAGTGGCGTTGTTCACAAAAGTAAGCCGCTTTGGTTCAATTTTGTTCTTCCTCATCTCAAAAATAACGTCCGCAAGGCGTTCCGGTCTGTGGCACATACAAAGCCTTCCGCCGTATTTAAGAAGCCTTCCGGCGACTTTTGTCACCTGGGCAAGGGTACAGCCGCTTTCGCGTCTGGCAAGATCCCTCTCGGTCGTTCCGTTTTCCTTTCCCGCTCCGGTAACGAAATATGGCGGGTTCACAGTTATAAGGCTGAAGCTTTCCGCTTCCCAGTCAAGCTCGTTGAGATCCGCCAGCACCGGGAAGAATCTTTCCCCGATGCCGTTTCTTTCCGCCGTCCATTTGCAAAGCTCAATGGCTCCGGGCTGGATATCAACGGCAGTGACCCTTCCTTTGAATCCGTTCGCCATCATCATAACCGGAACAACCCCGCATCCGGTGCAAAGGTCGAGAACCAAATCCTTGAACTTCGGCTTGGCAAATTCCGCAAGCAAAAGCGCATCGCCCCCAAAGCCGTATTCCTTTGTGGTGGCCATATCAAGGCCGTAAAAATCATTTATGATTATGTCCATCAAAAGCCTCTTTTCCGGTGGATATAACAAAAGGGAAGGGAGAGCCCTTCCCGAAAAATCATTTTTTCTCTTTCTTGATCGGCGCGCCGACGGGACAAACCTTTGAACAGCGGCCGCATTCGATACACCTTCTCGGAATGACGGCATACTGTCCGCAGCTCGGATAAATCGCGCCTTTCGGACATTCTTTTTCGCATTTTCCGCATTCGATGCAGGCGCTTGTGATAACATATGCCATAAAGAACAGCCGCCTCCCTTCCAAATATCATTTTAGCACATATTTTATAAAAATCAATATTTGAACGAAAAAACAAGGCGAAAAGAAAAACTCTTTCCGCCTTTTGATATTCAGTTATTCCCGGCTATCGCTTCAACGGAGCCGCCGCGGAATCAGATTCCCCAGCCGATACATTCATCGGAATCAATAACATAGCGGTCCCCGTGTTCAGAGACAGGCTCTGCCGAACATTCTTCCGCACAGTTTCCGCACTTGATGCATTCAGCAGTAATTATAAAATAATCCGTAAGAAAACTTCTTCCCGGTAAATTAATATCAGTATTCCTCGATGGGCTCCGGAGCACCCACGGGGCAAACATAAGAACAGGTTCCGCAATCAATACATTTCGCGGGATTTATCTCATATTTTCCGTTGCCGGGGGAAATCGCCTTTACCGGACAGTTTTCCGCGCAGGTTCCGCATTCGATGCAGGCATCGGTAATTTTATAAGCCATAAGAAAAGAGCCTCCTTTAATAGGTATAACATGATTTTAGCACGTATTTCGGAAAAATCAAGCTGTTTTGGAACTTGGCGCAAAAACAAACGGAAAGAGAAAAACTCTTTCCGTTTGACTCGCCATTATTCAGAAAAAATTATTCTGCCTGGGGTGCATCTACGGGGCAAACAGCAGCGCAGGAACCGCAGTCAATGCATTTTGCGGGGTCGATAACCGCAACGTCATCGCAGGTAATTGCCTGAACGGGACATTCATCGACGCAGGAACCGCAGCCGATGCAGTTTTCATTAATTTTGTAAGCCATAAGTTAAGAACCTCCTTTAAGATGGATAACTTCATTTTAGCACATATTTTATAAAAATCAATAGCCAGATTGTTCTTCCTCAACCAAAATTGTTTTTTTAATAACAAAAAAGGACGAACCTTTCCGTCCGCCCTTTGAGAAAATTCGATTTTATCAGTCCTCGGTTTCGACCGCAGTTTCCTGCCTTTGTTCCTCTCTTTCGCCGCGGATGCGTTTTACGAAAGATTTATGGAAGGATTTTGGCGCGCCGTCCGGGGCGTCATCCATTTTGATGGAAATCATTCCGGTCATAAGGTTGAGGTCAACGACGACGCCGTTGCCCTCGGGGGTTCTTACTGCGGAACCGACCCTCGGCATAGTACGGATAAGCTCCTCGTAACCGTCCTGTTCATATTTGAGGCAGCACATAAGCCTTCCGCAGGTGCCGGAAATTTTGGTGGGATTGAGGGAAAGCCCCTGCTCCTTCGCCATTTTTACGGAAACCGGCGCAAATTCTCCGAGGAACTGGGAACAGCAAAACGGCCTTCCGCAAATTCCGAGTCCACCCATCATCTTTGCCTCATCGCGCACTCCTATCTGGCGAAGCTCGATGCGGGTGCGGAATATTGCCGCAAGGTCCTTTACAAGCTCGCGGAAGTCAACTCTTCCGTCCGCGGTGAAATAGAAAATGATCTTGCTGTTGTCAAAGGTGTATTCAACGTCAACAAGCTTCATATCAAGTCCGTGCTCGGCAATTTTAACAAGGCATTTATCAAAAGCCTGTTTTTCAAGCAAATCGTTTTCCGCGACATGCTCGAGATCCTCCGCCGTTGCAAAGCGGATAACTTTTTTAAGGGGCATAACAACCTTTTCCTCGCTGACAAAGCGGTTATCCGCCGCAACCTCGCCGCATTCGGTTCCTCGGCTGGTTTCAACGATAACTCTGTCCCCGATGGAAAATTTTTCGCCCTCCGGGTCAAAATAATAGACCTTGCCCACTTCTTTAAAGCGGACGCCTATAACTTCGATCTTTTCGCTCATAAATTTCCTCCAAAAACGCCTGAAAGCTCCATGCAGAGCCAGCTTTCGATAAGCTCGAGCGAGCAGTTCTGCGAAACGGCTTCCTTTCCGCGTTCAATGATTTCAGATGTTTTGACTGCTTCGATGGGGGTGACCCTCACCGGTGTATTTTTTCCGGCGGCGCGGTCGATTCCGCATCTGCCGGTTATGTTCAAAAGTCTTTCGAGGTATTCCGAAAGGTCCGCCCTTGCTTTACAGGAGGCCGAAAGCTCCGCCGCAAGGGTATAACCGCCGCCTTTTTTAAGGAGCTCCGGCGTTCTTGCCGCAAGGGAAACGATCTCTCCCTTCCCTTCGGAAACCGCAAAAGCCGCCGCTCCGAAGTTTCCGCCATAAGCAATGGCGAAAAGCTGTGCTTCCTTTTCGGAAAGCTCCGGGAATTTTTCCCGAAGAGCACCGGCACATTCCTCCCTTGTGGGCGGTTCGAGGGTATAAACCGTCGAACGGCTTATAATGGTATCGAGAAGCGACCGCCTGTTGTCACAGGTAAGAATAAACCTTGCGTGAACCGGCGGCTCTTCAAGGGATTTGAGCAGGGCGTTTTGGGCTTCGGCGGTCATATTTTCCACGTTAAGAAGAATATAAACCCTTTGCTCCGATTCATTCGGAGCAAGCCAAAGGGAATTTTTTATCTCCCTTATGCTTTCGATATGAAAGCTCCTCGCTCCGCCTTCTCCGCCGTAAATTTCAACGTCCGGATGGTTGCCGTTTTCGATTTTGCGGCAAACGGAACAGCTATCACAGGGTCGTTTTTCGTTTTCGCAAAGTATCGCCTTCGCGAGCCAGAGCGCAAGCTCTCTGCGTCCGGTTCCCTTCTCTCCTTCTATCAAAACGGCGTGGGAAAGAAGGCCTTCGCGCAAAGTTGCCGAAAGCGTCTTCCTCAGTTCATTTATTCCGGGCATCTTAAACCTTCTCGAAATGCTCGACGTTCATTACGAAAACGGTCGCTCCGCCAACGGTGACTTCAACCGGGAATGCGGAATACATACCCACGTCGAAGCTGTTATTGGGAACCATCTGTTTGCGTTTTTTGCTGTGCTTCGCAATGATGTCAATAACGTCCTGAACCTGGTCGTCATTTACGCCGATGAGGAAGGTGGTGTTTCCGCTCATGAGGAAGCCGCCGGTCGTTGCAAGCTTTGTAACGGAATATTTGGATTTGGTAAGCGCCGCAGAAACGGCGCTGCTGTCGTCACCGCTGACGATAGCCATTATCATTTTCATATAATTTTCCTCCTTCTGGGGGTTATGTAACAGTTTAAGCCTCCCTTGTCAAGGGACGCAATTTATTTTACCACATTTATTTTGAAAATACCGTATTTTTTAAGAAGCGCGGCGATTTTTTCGTCGATAATTTCGCCCGGAACCGCAAGGGCAATGCACGGCGGACAGGGCAGATTCAGCCCCGCGGCAATTCTTCCGACGGCATTTTCGGTTTCGATTTCCTCGCTTTTCGCAAAAACAGCTTCCCGGACGGTCATGGCTTTTTCCGGCATGGAGGAAAGCCTTTCCTCAAAAGCGGCAAATCCGTTCCCGAACGTATCGTCGATAAACTTTGCGACCCGCTCGAAATCCTTTTCCGTGTTGAACGGCGAAGCCATGAGCACCGCCCATTCATCGTTCACGTATTCCGGCTCGATTCCGTGCTCACGAAGTCTTTTTCCAAATTCTTCCGCGGTCATTTCGGTGGATTTCACCGAAAGAGTGAGCCTTGCGGGTTCGACGTTCCGCACCTTCGGCGCAAGTCCGTGCTCAAACGCCCTGTAACGCAGGTTCGCGACCTTTCCGTTGAGCATAGCAAAGTCGTATCTGGCGTTGGTTTCAAGGTATTCGGCGCATCTGTCCGCCGAAAGCATGATAAGGTAGCTCGGGCTGGTGCTTCCGAAAAGGCGCATTTTTTGCTTTGCTTTTTCCCTCTGAGCGCCGTCTTTCATATGAAGCAGCGCTCCTCCGGTGAGAACCGGCAGGCTTTTATGCAGGGAATCCGCACACATATCCGCCCCAAGAGCAATGGGGTGCATTTCAATGGGCGTAAAATGAAGATGAGCACCGTGGGCATTATCCACGAGCAGCTTCGCGCCGTGTTCGGAGCAAAGCTTTGCAAAAGCGCCGATATCGCTGAGCACGCCAAAATAATCCGGCGAAGTAAGATAGATCGCTTTTGCATTCGGGTGCTCTTCAAAGGCTTTTTCCGCGCCTTTGATGTCCCGCGGATTTATCCAGACTGGGCGCAGATCAAGAAGCGCCATGGTGTTTACTGCGGAAGCATGGCAGTTTCTCGCAATAATAAACTCGTCGCCCGGTTCAAGTGTCGCCGCAAGCATCGCCTGTATGCAAAGGGTCGAACCTCCCGCGGAAAGAAGGCTTGCTCCCGCTCCGTAAATCCTCTCAAAGCGCTTTTCTGTTTCAAAAATCGCCTCCGAGGATTCAAAAAGGCTGTCGGCCCCTTCCACTTCGGTTATATCATATTTATAATAATCGGGAAAACTTTCCGCGCCCTTATGCCCGGGCATATGGAACCTCGAAAGGTCTTTTCCGATATATTCTTCAAGCGCGTTTTCTATGGGGTTCATTTTTTGAACCTCTTTTTCAGCTTACCGAGCTTTCCGTTGAGCTTTATGGCGTGCTTGACCATTTTAGCCGCAAAGGGCTTGTATGTGATGTCAAATTCGCCCGGAAGCTCGTCAACCTGCCCGTTAAAGCCTTTTTTGAAACGGTAAAGTCCGTAAAGGTGGTCGCTTTCGTCCTCAAGATTTCCGGAAATACCCTGAAAGTCATATACGGAACAGCCGGTTTCGATGGCCCATTTTATCATTTCCCATTGGATAAGATAGTTCGGCATTACGTTGCGGTAGGCGTTATCGGAAGCTCCGTAAACATAACAGCATTTTCCGGCGTAGTTAGTGGTGATGGTTCCGCAAACCGCCTGTCCGTTATAAAATCCCATATAAAGGCGGACGTGCTCCCCAAGGGAATCCAGCATGCGCTCGAAATATTCCTTCGGGCGGATATTAAAGCCGTCGCGTTCGCCGGTGGTCTGCATTATTCGCATGAATTCGTCGAGGTATTCCTTGCCGACGATTTTTATTTCGACCCCATGCTTCATGGCAACGCGGACGTTATAGCGGCATTTCTGGGTGAGGTTCATAAAAACCTCATCTTCGGTTTTCCCCTCAATATAGAGCCTGTAATTAAAGCGGCATTGGATGGTTTCAAAACCGGTGGGACCGAATTTCCTCGCAAAGCCGATTTCTTCTGCGATTTTGAGGAATTCCTCATCCGCTGCGTCAATATCCGGATCCATTTTGAAGTTGTGGGCATTATGCTTTTTCGCAAGGGCTTTCGCGCCGTCCATAAGGTCGCAAAGCACTTTTCTGTCGTGAAGGTCACAGACCGGTCCCCTCGGTGCATAAAGGAAGCTCGTGCCGATGAGTGGGATTTTCTGTATGAGAACGGACATTCCGCCGACGATTTCGCCGGATTCGTTTCTGGAAACAACGACCTCATGCCCCCAGTTGTTCTTTACCCCATACCATCGGGTGGATTGGGTAAAACAGCCCTTTGGGTGGCTTTCACAAAAAGCCTCGTATTCCGGGTACTGTTCTTTTTTAAGGATCTCCATTTTAATCCTCCGTGATTATCTTATAGTTGCGCTCAACGTTTGCGGGCTTCCAACCGTAGGAACGGTCGGAAAGATCCATTCCGGGGGTATAAACCGGTTTTGCGCTCTCCTTGAATTCTTTAAGTCCGGTGCCGTCCGCATGGCGGTTCATGGGGCAGCAATCGGTACAGCAGTCACAGCCGCAGATAAAGCCGACTTTTTTGATAAGCGCCTTATCTTCTTCTGTTATTTCCTTTTTCATCTGGTTTATATACGCGACGCATTTTTCTTTTTCATAGCCTTTATCGGAAAGAGCTCCGTTTGGGCAGGCTTTGATGCACTTTCCGCAGTCAAAGCAGGTCCCGACGGATTTTTTGGATTTTGCAAATTTGCGGGTGGTGATAATTTCGCCGATGGCACAGCGGGTGCCGTATTCCCTGCTTATGAGGAGATTGTTTTTTCCGCGGACTCCCAATCCCGCAAGGACGGCGGCTCTGACCTCCGCAACGGGGGAAGAGTCCACAAAGAACTTAAAGGTCTCATCGGGAAAAGCGCGGCGCAGGATTTCTGTCGCAACAGAAAGATGTTCCGCCGCAACGTCGTGATAGTTCCTGCCGACGGCATATCTCGCCATATTTCTGCCGTCGTTCATACCGGTATCCCATGGGATAAGGCAGACTATGACGGATTCTATTCCGTCAAAAAGCTCCCTTTGTTTAAAACCTGTGCCCGGAAGGGTCTCTTTATAATCCGCAACGCCGTAAACTTCGATCCCGGCTGCTTCCATAATCTTATCAAGCATTTCAGTTCCCCCAATATTTTCTGTCAAGGCTTCTGTATTGCAAAGCTTCCGCAATATGCTGAACGTCTATATCCTCACTGCCGTCAAGATCGGCAATGGTTCTTGCTACTTTAAGTATGCGGTCATACGCCCTTGCGGAAAGGCCCATACGCTCAAAAGCGGTTTTGAGCATATTCTTCGCCCCATCGGTCAGAACGCAGTATTGATGCAGAAAAGCCGGTGTCAGCATCGCGTTGCAGGTGATCCCGGTATCTTTATAGCGCTCGTTCTGGATTTTTCGCGCGGCATTGACCCTTTCCCTTATGGAGGCGGAGGATTCCGCCTTTTCCCTGTTTGCAAGGTCGGCAAATTCAACGGGCATTACCTCCACATGGAGGTCGATCCTGTCCAGAAGAGGACCGGAAACTTTTGAAAGATATCTCTGCACCGAACCTTCAGAGCAGGTGCATTTTCTTGTAGGGTGTCCGTAATATCCGCAGGGGCAGGGGTTCATAGCCGCCACGAGCATTATCGAGCAGGGATAAGTCAATCTTCCGGCGGCTCTGGAAATAGTCACAGTTCCGTCCTCCAGCGGCTGGCGAAGAACTTCCATGGCGGTGCGGTTGTATTCCGGAAGCTCATCAAGAAAGAGGACCCCGTTATGCGCGAGGGAAATTTCTCCCGGGCGCGGAACAGAACCGCCGCCGGTAAGTCCCGCGGGAGAAACCGTATGATGCGGCGCCCGGAACGGACGCTTTTTGACGAGTCCCGCACCCTCCGGCAAAGTTCCGCAAATGGAATGTATCTTTGTCGTTTCGATGGATTCATCGAAGGTCATTTCGGGCAAAATCGAAGGCAAACGCTTCGCAAGCATGCTTTTTCCCGCTCCGGGAGGCCCTATAAGCAGAATATTATGGAATCCCGCCGCCGCGATTTCAAGGGCGCGCTTTGCTTCATACTGTCCTTTTACATCCTCAAAATCCGCCTCATAAATATCGGCTCCCCTGTCGTGGTTTTCCATGGGTCGGAGCGGTTCAAGAATCTCATCGCCGCTCAGATGCGCCACGACCTCGCCGACGGAACCCACCGCATATACCTCTATTCCCTCAACAACGGAACCTTCCGGCGCGTTGCCCGCGGGAATGAATATCTTTTCAATACCGAGCTTTTTGGCTTCAAGCACCATTGGCAAAATACCCGTAACGGGCTTGATGGTGCCTTCGAGGGAAAGCTCTCCGATAAAGGCGCAGCCCCGACAGTCGGCGCTTATCTGTCCGTCCGCCCGAAGAATGCTTATAAGTATCGGAAGGTCATAAAGTGAACCCGCTTTTCTGATATCGCTCGGCGCAAGGTTCACAACTATTTTTCCAATGGGGAAATCAAAGCCGCTGTTGATTATGGCGGTTCTGACCCTGTCGCGGGATTCCTTTACCGCAACGTCCGGCAAACCGACTATATCAAATCCCGGAAAGGATTCGGACAGATCCACCTCCACCGCAACCTTGTATGCGTTTATTCCGAGAAGTCCCATGCTTGTGCAGGTGCAAAACATCGCCGGCTTTCCCCCTTCTTTAAATATAGACATATATAATCAATTTATTATATAACATATTGAGGTGCAAATACAAGTATAAAACACAAAAAAGCCAAATTGTTGTCCTTCATGGCGTTGCGTCATAGAAAACGCCGCGGTGACTGACCTATGTACCCGCCTCTCCGATCCCATTCCGCCCTCCGCGGAACAAAGAATAATCTCCCGCTCCCTTGACCTTCCGGCGCAAAAGTTATATTATAATGTTATATTTCCCAATGAAACGAGGCCTTGAAAATGAAAAATTTTGGATTTGGACTTATGCGCCTTCCGATGCTCGGTGACGAGGTCGATATCGGGCAGGTCAAAAAAATGGTTGACCGCTTTATGGATGAGGGCTTCACATATTTTGATACCGCCCATCCCTATATCGGCGGAAAAAGCGAGCTTGCCATAAGGGAATGTCTTGTGGAGCGCTATCCGAGGGAAAGCTTCGTCCTTGCGGATAAACTCAGCTCCAGCTTTTTCAAGACCGAAGAGGATATAAGGCCGCTTTTTGAAAAAGAACTCGAAGCCTGCGGCGTCGAATACTTCGATTATTTCCTTATGCATTCCCAAAGCAGAAACAACTATCCCAAATACTGCGACTGCCGCGCCTATGAAATCGGCGCGGAGCTTAAAGCCGAAGGAAAAATAAAGCATCTCGGTTTTTCTTTCCATGATACTGCCGAATACCTCGAAAAGATCCTTACCGAAAAACCCATGGTCGAATTTGTCCAGCTCCAGTTCAACTATGCGGACTATGATGACCCGGAAATTCAGGCGAGGGAATGCCTCGAGGTCTGCCGCAAATTCAAAAAGCCTGTTATCGTAATGGAACCCGTCCGCGGCGGCGCCCTTGCGGATCTTCCCGCCGAAGCGAAGGATATCCTCGAAGCCTCCGGCAAAAGCAGCGCCAGCTATGCGGTGCGCTATGCCGCCTCCTTCGACGGAATTTTTATGGTTCTCTCCGGCATGAGCAATCTTGCCCAGCTCGAGGAAAATATCTCCTTTATGAAGGATTTCGAGCCCCTTTCCGAGGAAGAATTTGCCGCCGTTGATAAGGTTGTGGAAATTCTCAACAGCGTTGAAACCATTCCCTGCACCTCCTGCAAATACTGCACCGAGGTCTGCCCGAAAAACATCGCCATTCCCGCGATTTTCAGCTCCATGAACGAGATAAAGCGCTTCGGAAAAGAGCACGTCTGGCTTCCCGGTTTCGGCGAAAGCGGACCCGAAAACTGCATAAAATGCGGCAAATGCGAAAAGTCCTGCCCCCAGCATATCGCCATCAGAGACGAACTTGCGGAAGCCGCAAAAGTTCTCGCGAACTAATTATTTTGAGCACGGAAAAAAATTCCGTGCTCATTTTGTTATTCCGTTGAAAACCAATGTGAAAGGTGCTAATATAAAATCAAACAAAAAAAATTGTTTTTTAACGAAAGGAGAAAATATTATGGGAAAATTTGCAGTTAAAGAAACCGCCAGCGGCGTTAAATTCAATCTTCTTGCTTCCAACGGTCAGGTAATCGGCGTTTCCGAAGTTTATTCCGGAAAAGACGCCTGCCTTAACGGAATCGAATCCGTCCGCAAGAACGCAGCCGCCGCAAACCTCGAGGATCAGACCGCTGACCCCATTGTTAAGGCAGTAAACCCCAAATTCGAAATTTACACCGATAAAGCCGGCGAATTCCGCTTCCGCCTTAAAGCACGCAACGGCGAAATCATTCTCTCCTCCGAAGGTTATTCCGCAAAGGCTTCCTGCGAAAACGGAATCGAATCCGTTCGCAAAAACGCCCCCGAAGCAGAGGTTGTTGAAAAATAATTCAGCATGTTCAAAAGCGCCGGATTTTGGAAGCACTTCATAAAGAAGTGCTTCTTTTTTCTGTTTCAGATAGTACCAATAAAGCCGCGCGGAAAAGGTAGAATAAAACCCGTTGCCGACCCCGAGCGGCAACGGTGGGACCCGTTCCCTGCATTTACAGAATTACCGTTTTACACCGTAGGGGCGGATATTATCCGCCCGCCACATTCAATCAGCCGATGACAACAAACTGGACAGGGTTATCCCTCTTTCGTCTTTTTTGACCTGCGGTCAAAAAATCCACCTT
>CAZOOL010000003.1:0-19620 GCA_964581405.1 uncultured Oscillospiraceae bacterium
GGCTTAAATCGCATTGAAAAGCCGTGCCACAGAATTCCACGTTCTTCTCGAAAGGCTTCCGTCCGTTCTTTCGCCTTCGCTCAGTTCATATATCCGGATAAGGGCGTTTTTTGTGGCCTCATCGTTTTTGCCGTTTAAAACAACGCCGTCAAAGCCGGAATATTTTTCCCCGATAACAATAAGCATCGCCTGAACAAAATAGATAGCTTTGCCCTCTTCATCGGGCAGAACCGCACTTTCTTCGTCGCTGATATATGGAAAAATCGGGAACGGCTTTGCGTTTCCCTCGATATACGCGTTCGCGGCTTCCATAAGTCGTTTCCATGTTTCATAATCTACTGTTCCGCTCGGTTCGAGCCCGTTTTGCGCCTGAAAAGCTATGACCGCCCGCTCCGTTTCCTCTCCGAAAATGCCGTCCTCGTAAACGATCGGGATATCCTCTCCGTTCTTATGAAGTATCCGCAAAGCGCGCTGTATCTGCCTTATATTGAATTCATGCTCTTCGTTCAAAATCTTCTCCCCCTTAATTTCTCCGGTAATCATACCCGGGATACTGCCCCACGTTCGGCACGTTCACGGTATCGTTGAAGTATTTCTGCGGGACGGAACGCAGTATTCCGAGGTAGGCATCATAAAGGGCGTCCCATGTGCCGATGCCGACTATCCCGTCCTGCGCAAGCCCGAAGACCCGCTGAAAATTAAGCACCTGCTGCCGGGTGGCTTCGCCGAACTGCCCATCCTCCCGCACTTCGGATATCTCCTCATAAAAAGCCGCAAGTACGTTTATGTAATACTGCAAAAGCCGCACCCTTTCGCCGCTGTCGCCAAGCTCCAGCGGTTCCACAAACTGAACCGGGACCTCCGAAAGGGATTCACTTTCCCCGTAAAGTTCCGAAAGCCGCCGGACGGAAGAATAGATGAACGATATTTTATACCATGTTCCCGGACCGACTATCCCGTCCGGCGTAAGGTTGAAAACACGCTGGAACGTTTTGACGGCGTTTTCCGTCTGTTGCCCGAATATTCCGTCCACCGGATTTATCCTCGGAATTGCCGGAAAATTCCTCGCAATGCGGTTGAGCCTTTGCTGGATAAGCCGCACCTCGTATTCCCTGTCGCCAAGGCGCAAAGGCTCGCCGGGATAGGATTCCATATACGGCAAAATCGGCGCAAGTTTTATGTCGATGTCGTTTCCGTAGTAATACTGCAAAATCTCATAAGGCGTCATGCCCTGATTCGCAAGGTCAACCGTGCCCCATTGGGAAAGCCCGCGGCAGGTCACCGTCGTTCCGTTGCAGTATTCGGTAAAATAGGGGTTCTGGCTTCCCTGCCGGACAACGTATCGGTTGAAAATATCGTCAACAATTTCGCTTATGTTTTCAAAAATATTGCGGTTTTTGATAAATTTCTGGTCATAGCCGGTGGAGGAAGTTATATCAAAAGGATACCCCCTGCTCCTGTACCATTCCGTATAAATGCGGTTCAGCGCAAAGGTAACCTGGGCATAAATATTTGCCCGAAGGGCGTTTTCCGGCCAGGTCGGGTAAATTTCGCTCGAAGCGACGTTTTTTATGTATTCCGGAAATGAAACCGTAACGTTTTCCGCCGCGGAATCCGGCGGTCCAAGATGCACCGTAATGAATTCCGGAACCGCAACATAGGTCAGCACCATCAGGAAATCCCCCCTTCTCCAAGTTTTTCCGGCTTCGGTACAAGGTCGATTTTAAGTATCGACATCTCATCCGCGAAAACGTCCACCGGCCTGTTTCTGACCGGTTCAAAGCCCTCTGTCTTCGCGCTGATATAGAAAGTCGCAAACGGGTCGGCGTTTCCCGGGGAAAGCGAAAGGTCACGGCTTACCGTCCGCACCGCCACGGGTTTTGTTCTGCCGTCCGCATCGGTTGTTTCCACCGCTATGAGTTCCTGCCTTCCCTGCGGGTCATTGACGTCGAGGCGGTCTATCACCACCGTCACCCCTGCAAGCGGAACAGCTCCCCTCGCCGTGGTAACCTCCGCCATGATACTGCCTGTTTTATCCGGCGAAGGGATTTCCTGCGGCTGAATCGGCATCATCGGCTGTCCGTTCCCCGGCAAAAGCGGCATTTCTTCGCCGCTCTGTTCCCTTTGCTGAAATTGCGGAACACTCGGCGCGTCCTCCGGAAAAACCGCAGTTTCAACCGCCCTTCCAAAGGGTCGGGGATCTTCCGTTTCTTCCTTCGGCGCCGTTTCAAAAATCTTTCTCATCTCTTTTTCATAGCGCTCTATCATGCTGCTGAAATCCGAATATCTTTCTGTATAAATAAAAAACACCCTCTTTCTCACGGAATTTTATGAGAAACAAGGGTGCGATATTCATTTAAAGCCACCTTTGCCCGAAAAAGCGAAGGAACCATACTGAAAGCCTCATGTCAATAAAGCGCATATAAAAAAATCCCTCTCCGCTTGCGGAAAGGGATCTTTTGTTATGTATTGATTATTTTTTTCCGAAAAGGGACATAAGATCCTCATCGAGGAAGGTATCGCTGCTCGCGACGGGTTCGTCATTGCCGAAGCCGGACATGAAAGCGGGAATATCGCTTACGGATTTCTTTTTGCCGTTGTCATCAAAACCGGTCGCAATAACGGTGATGGACATTTCATCCTGCATATTTTCATCAAACGCAACACCGAAGATAAGGTTTACGTCGTCCGCACAGGCTTCGTGTACCATAGAGGTCGCCTTATCGATATCATCGAGGCTGATATCGGGAGAAGCAAGGATATTGACGATTGCGCGGTGAGCGCCTTCGATGGAAGTTTCAAGAAGCGGGCTGGAAATTGCCGCTTTGGTTGCTTTTTCGGCCTTGTCCTCGCCGGAAGCTCTGCCAACACCCATATGGGCAATGCCTGCGTCCTTCATAATTGCGCAAACGTCAGCAAAGTCAAGGTTGATGAAGCCTTCGATATTGATAAGGTCGCTAATGCTCTGTACGCCGTGCTTGAGAACGTCGTCAGCCTGTGCAAAAGCGTTCATAAGGGTGATCTTGGTTTCAGAAACCTCTTTGAGTCTTTCGTTGGGAATAACGATAAGAGCGTCAACGTGATCGCGGAGAGCGAGAATACCGCTTTCGGCCTGTTCCATTCTGCGTTTGCCTTCAAAGCCGAAAGGCTTGGTAACAACGCCGATGGTGAGCGCGCCGATTTCACGGGCAACTTCCGCAACTATCGCCGCGGAACCGGTTCCGGTGCCGCCGCCCATACCTGCGGTTACGAATACCATCTGTGCTCCGCGAAGTGCTGCAAGGATCTCCTCGCGGCTTTCTTCGCCTGCTCTCTGTCCAACGTCGGGATTGCCGCCGGCGCCGCCGCCTTTGCAGGTTTTTTCGCCGAGAACGGTTTTTACGGTTGCTTTGGATTTCATAAGAGCCTGTTTATCGGTATTGAGAGAGATAAATTCAACTCCCTGAACCTCGCTTACAACCATGTGGTTAACGGCATTGCCGCCGCCGCCGCCGACTCCGACAACTTTTATATTAATGATGCGTCCGGTATCATTGTCCATATCAAAATTCATCTGCATATCTAAGCTATCCTCCGTTTTAACTTCCTCAAATGGATAGAATAATCCTATATACAAGATTATCAGATTTTATAAAAATTTTCAAGATATATATATTATTTTTTATAATTTATTTGCTAAATTTTTTCGACAAAATAAAGCGGCGGAGCTTTTTCCGCCGCAATCTTTCGTTATTCTTCGTCTTCATCCGCATATCCCGTTCCCGAAACCTTTCCGAGGGAATCCCATGGGGAAACGGTCATTTCCTTTGTCATGATCTCCCCGGGTACGGAAGCGTCAACAAGCTGATATCCGGTTTTGGAAAGCTTTTCGTTTATTACGTTATCCGCAAACTGGAGCTTATATTCAAGTTCAAGCTCGTTTCCGAGCTCGACCCTCACCCTGTTATCATAAATCATGGTGATTTCGAGGGTATCCGAAAGGTCAAGGAAATCATAGTTCCTCATTCCGAGCTCCCGCATGGAATTGATTATCTTTTTCATAAGCTCCGTGCGTTTTATATCGTCCTCGGTGCTGGTGATGGTGCTCATTCCGCGGACGGAAAGAAGTCCCTCCGGCACTTCTTCGAGTCCTCGCTCGAGAACCTTTCCGCCTGCGCTGACGAGAGTATAGCCGTCCGCTTCCTCGATAACCGCAAACGGTTCCGCCTCAACGATGGTTATTGTGACCCCGTTGGGGAAGCTGCGCTTCACCTCTACCTCCTCTATATAATTATAAACCGCATAGAGCTTATCCTCCGCATAGGCGGTATCCACCTCGAAAAGGTTTTCGCCTTTTTCGATTCCGGAGGTTTTGATAAGGTCGTTTTCGCTGTAAAGGGTGTTGCCCTCGATGGTTATATGGTCAACGTTGAAAAGCATCGTAAGGCAAAGATAAACCGCCGCCGCAACAATAAAAACGGATATGACAATTAAAAACGGCGTAATAACACGGCGTTTTCCGGCTTTGCGCTGCTTTTTTTTGGCTTTATCCACAAACCTTTCTTCGGTCTGTTTTTTTTCCGTTTTCTTCTTTTTCGACTTCATTTTCAGCTTATCTTTCGTAAAGAGATATTATTTCTTTTCTGATGCGCTCGTTGGCATCGGTCACCGCAAGAGCCTTCGCGTTTTCGGAAAGCTCCCGGAGTTTTTCCGGATTTTCGGTAAGTTCCTTAACCGTTTTGCAAAGGAGCTCGCCGGTAAGGTCCTTTTCCTCAATAACGACTCCCGCATTGTGGTTCGCAAGAACCATCGCGTTGTGGTACTGGTGATTTTCCGCAACGTTGGGCGAAGGAATGAGCACGGAGGCTCTTCCCGCGGCTTTGAGCTCCGCAAGGGTGATGGCTCCGCAGCGGGAAATCACAAGGTCGGCCGCCGCAAGGCAGCGCGGCATATCGTTTATGTATTCCCTGATTATAAGGTTTTCGTGCTCATGAGCATCAATGCCCTTTTCCCTGAGCATATCGGTATAATAGGAAGGTCCGTAATAGGAACCCGAACCATGGATATGCACGAAGTTTTTCTCTCCAAGATGCCATGCCATAAGTTCCGCAACCGCTTCATTAAGCCTTTGAGCACCAAGGCTTCCGCCGAAGGAAAGTATGCAGACGCGCTCGCCCACGTTATAAAAATCCCTTGCGGCTTTTCTGTCCTCGGTAAAAATTTCCTGTCTTACCGGGTTTCCGGTAACGACGTATTCCTTATCCTCCGGAAGGAACTTTTTGCTTTCCTCAACGTCGAGCAAAATCTTATCGACGTGCTTCGCAAGGAGCTTTGTGGTAACTCCCGGAAAAGCGTTGTTTTCCATGGCAATGGTTTTATATCCAAGCAGCGCGGCCTTTCTCACCACCGGACCGCTAACGTATCCGCCGGTTCCCATGACTATATCCGGCTTAAAACCTTCGATGATCTCCTTCGCTCTCGAGGAACTTCCCGCAAGGTACCAAAGCGCCTTGATATTGTTCTTTATGTTGCGCACGGAAAGTCTGCGCTGGATTCCGAGAACCTTTATGGGCGCGAAATCATATCCCGCATTCGGGACGATCCTCGCTTCCATGCCGTTCGGATTTCCGGCAAAGAGTATCTCCGTTTCCGGGTCTTTTTCTTTAAGGTAATTGGCGATGGCGATAGCCGGATTGATGTGTCCGGCGGTTCCGCCGCAGGCAAAAAGTATCTTCATAATTTCCTCCGCTCAGCTTTTTTTGATGGAAGAGTTTCTCGAAACGGAAAGAACGACTCCCATTTCACCAAGTGTCATAAGGAGCGCCGTTCCGCCGTATGAAAACAGCGGAAGCGAAATTCCCGTATTCGGAATGGTGTTCGTAACAACGGCAATGTTCAGCAAAACCTGAAGCCCTATATGGGTAACACAGCCCGCCGCGAGGAGCGAACCGAATTTATCCTTGCAGTGCATGGCGATGATATATCCCCTTGTAATAAGGAGCGCAAAGAGAAGGACTATGAGAGAAGCGCCGATAAAGCCCAGCTCTTCGCAGATTACCGGGAAGATAAAGTCGTTCTGCGGTTCGGGAATATAGAGGTATTTCTGGCGCGATTCGCCGAGTCCCTGTCCCCAAAGTCCGCCGGAACCTATGGCGATAAGCGCCTGTATGGTCTGGAATCCGTCCCCGAGCGGGTCGGAATAGGGATCCAGCCATGTCGTAACACGGTCGCCGGTATATGCCATAAAGGACGGAACAAGCAGAACCACCGCAACCGCCGCGGCGCCCACACCGACCAGTATTCCGAAATAGCGGAGCCTCGTTCCGCCGAACCACATCATCGCAATGCCGAGAACTCCAACGATGATGGTTCCGGAAAGGTGGCGGCTCAATATAACAAGGAGCGCAACGATGGAAAGACATACTCCGAACGGAAGAACGCCGTATTTGAAGGTTCCCATTTTATCCGCGTTCACCGCGGCAAAATGGGCAAAAAGCACTATAATCGCAAATTTACCGATTTCCGAAGGCTGGAAGCTGAAGCCCCCGATATAGAACCATCTTGCAAAGCCGTACTGGTCGCGCATGAAAATATCCGTTACCAGAAGAAGCGCCACCGCTCCGAAATAGATAAGAAGCGAATATTTCTGAAGGATTTTATAGTTTACGGTTGAAATGAAAAGCATCGCCGCAACACCGAAAACGGCAAATATAAGCTGGCGCTCAATATAATAAAAACTGTTTCCTTCGTTGTAAAAAGCATAGGCATAGCTCGCCGAAAAAAGCATTACAAGTCCGAAGCAAAGCAGCACAAGCACAAGCACGAGGAACGTAACGTCCATTTTGCCGTGTCTGTGCTTCGCGTTAAATAGGCGCTCCTTAGCCGCGGAGGTCGGTATGAAGCTGTTCAGATCAATGGTGATAGCTTTCATTTTCTGCCTTTCTCAATAGTAGTTAAAAAGATTTCACATTGCCATTACGGCAAGGACGGAAACAACCGCACCGCAAAGCCCCACGAGGCAGAATACGATGACGATTTTCCATTCGCTCCAGCCGCTCATCTCAAAATGATGGTGGATGGGAGCCATTTTGAATACACGTTTTTTGCGGAGCTTATAGCTTCCTATCTGAATGATATCGGAAAGAGTTTCGAGAACATAAACGATACCCGCAAAAACAAGTATTACCGGAATGTTGAGTCCGAACGCAAGGGCGCAGACCATTCCTCCGAGGAAGAGTGAACCCGTATCTCCCATAAAAACCTTTGCGGGGTGGCAGTTCCAAAGGAAATATCCCGCGCATCCGCCGGCGAGAGCGGCCGCCATATATCCGATCCCTGTATGCTCGAGAAGCGCCGCCATAACGATAAATCCGCAGGCGCAGACAAAGGTTACGGAGGAACAAAGTCCGTCAATACCGTCCGTAAGGTTGACCGCATTGGAAGCGCCGACGATGATGAATACAGCAAGGGGATAATAGAAAAGTCCAATGTCGATCTGTCCGATAAACGGAATTACAAGAACGGTGGAAAGAGTTCCGGAAAGCTGAAGTCCGAAAAGGAAAACAACCGCCAAAAGCACCTGTCCGATGAATTTCTGCTTTGCGGTAAGGCCTTCGTTCTGTTTGCGGACTATTTTTGTATAGTCATCAATGAATCCGAGAAGTCCGTATCCAAGCGCCATAACAAGACCGCTTCCGTATCTGATTTTCTCGGTATCCGGCGCATCCTTGAGAAAGAAAAACGCCGCGCAGCTCGCCGCAAGGATTCCTATTATGAACATAATTCCGCCCATGGCGGGGGTTCCTTCCTTATCCTTATGCCAGCTCGGTCCGATCTCAAGTATTTTCTGACCGAAATTCAGCTTTTTAAGAAAAGGAATAAGCCAAAATCCCGAAAAAGCGGTTATTACAAAAGCGATAAACGCGCAAAGTGCAATCTGCATTGTCATGTCCTCCGTTTTTATGTTTCTTCGTAAAATGCCTCCGCAATGTCCTCAAATCTCATTCCCCGGCTGGCTTTCAGCCAGATGATATCGCCGGGCTTCGCGTTTTTCCGGAGTGTTTCGGCAAGTTCTTCCTTGCTTTCAAAGCGAACGGCATTTCTGAGTCCGTTTTCCATTGCTCCGCGAACCATAAGTTCCGAAAGCTCGCCATAGCAAAAAAGGATATCCGCCGATTCCGCGGCAATCTTTCCAACCTCGTAGTGGGAGCTTTCCGCAACCTTTCCGAGCTCGAGCATATCCCCGAGCACGGCAATTTTATGAGCACCGTCCGGGATTTTTTGAGCACCGAGGGTACGAAGCGCCGCCTTCATGGAATCCGGATTTGCGTTATAGCAATCCTCCACGACGGTCGTTCCCCGGCATTTACCCACTTTCTGGCGCATTCCGGTATTTTTGAAGCTGCCGAGGGCAGCGGCACACTGTTCCGGTTCTATTCCGGCAGCAACGCCCGCACCGAAGCCCGCAAGGGCATTGAGCACGTTATGAATACCCATGGCCGGAATATGAGCACGGTATTCACCGCTCTTTGCAACGATGGTGAAATCCGTTTCTCCGTCGCGCTCGCTGATATCCTTTGCTGTTATATCCGCGGAGTTATCCTCAACTGCATAGTATACCACATTATGTTCCGGAATACAAACGTCCCGAAGCATATCGTTATCTTTATTCAGGAGAAGCGTTCCGCCTTTTTTAAGACCTTCGACAATCTCAAATTTTGCCCTCTTTATGTTTTCCCTTGAACCGAGGTTTTCTATATGGCAGGTTCCGATGCAGGTTATCACCGCGATATCCGGCTTTGCCGGGACGGTAAGCTCGCGGATTTCCCCAAGATTCACCATTCCGAATTCGAGCACCATCGCTTCAATGCTTTCATCAAGTTCAAGAATGGTTTTCGGAACGCCGACTTCATTATTAAGATTATTTTCGGTTTTAAGGGTCTTATACCTGCTTTTTATAACCGCGGCAATCATTTCCCTCGTGGTGGTTTTGCCGACGGAACCCGTTACGGCAACCACCTTCGGGCTGAATTTGCTGCGGTAAAGTCCGGCGATATCAAGGAAGGCCTGACGGGTCGTATTGACGTAAAGGAGCTTATCCGTGCCATAGTCGCCTTCCTTTTGAACGACCGCCCAAAGCGCGCCGTTATCCATGGCCGTTCTGACAAAGGCGTGACCGTCAAATTTTTCGCCGCAAAGGGCGACGAATATGCTGCCGGGCTTCACGTCCCTTGAATCGGTACAGATATTCGTTATTTCAATATCGGGAATTTCCGTATTCGTTTTTGCGCCGATGGCTTCGGCAATTTCTTTCAGCTTCAACGGAATCAAAGCGCTCATTCCCCTTTCGCTTTATTTTTCCATTTTATCAATAAGGTCCTTAACTATGACCTTTTCATCAAAGTAAACGGTTCCGAAATCGAGTACCTGATAATCCTCGTGTCCTTTTCCGGCAAGGAGAAGAACGTCTCCCTTTTCGCAATGTTCAAGCGCCCATTTTATGGCCTTATAACGGTCCGGCTCGTAATGATACGGAACGCCGCATTTTTCCATGGCCGGAAGGGTATCCGCCGCGATTTCCTCAACGGCTTCGTGGCGCGGATTATCGCTGGTGAGGATCATGAAATCCGATTTTTCCGCAACGGCATTCACCATCTTCGGGCGTTTCGTTTTATCCCTGTTTCCGGCACAGCCGAAAAGGGTTATAATGCGTCCGTTCGCACATTCCCGTATGGAATCCAGAACTTTTTCGAGGGCGTCCGGTCCGTGGGCAAAATCCCTGATAACGGTAAAGTCGCCGCTGTGGATAACCTCCACCCTGCCCTTCACGCCCGGGCAGGTATTGAGTCCTTCAACCGCCTGCTCAAAGGAAAGCCCGCAGTTCATTGCGGCGCAGGCCGCAAGCATTGCGTTGGAAGCGGAAAATTTCCCCGGCATGGAGAAATTGACCCTTCCGATATCTCCGGTTCCGACCATGGCGAATTTGCAGCCGGAGGAGGAGTTTTTTACGTCGTGGGCGGTATAGTCTGCAGAAATATCTCCGATGGAAACTGCCGTCGCCGGAACGGAAAGCTCTTTCATAAGCGCCTTTCCGTAATCATCGTCAATACAGACCACCGCTTTTTCGCAGTTTCGGAAAAGCTCTTTTTTCGCCTCGAAATAATTTTCCATGGTGCCGTGGTAATCGAGGTGATCCTGGGTCAGGTTGGTAAAAACCGCCGTTTCAAAGCGGCAGCCCTCAACACGCTTCTGGTCAAGCGCCTGGGAGGAAACCTCCATAACAACGTATTCACATCCCGCATTCGCCATTCTTGAGAAAATGACGTGGAGCTCCGCCGCATCCGGGGTAGTATATTTTGCCGGAAGGGCGATATCGCCTATCACGTTCTGAATGGTACCGATGAGCCCGACTTTTTTTCCCGCGGATTCAAGGATATGCTTTATAAGATAGGTTATGGTGGTCTTTCCGTTCGTTCCGGTAACTCCGATGAGCTTCATCTTTTCTGCCGGGCGTCCGTTGAGGTTGGCGCACATAACGGAATATGCCGCCCTTGAATTTCTGACGATTATCTGTTCGGGGATTCCGGTGTCGCGCTCCGCGACTATCCATGCGGCGCCGTTTCTTTTTGCGGCGGCGGCATATTCATGACCGTCGATATTTCCGCCTTTTATGCAGACGAAAACCGAACCCGGCTCAACCCTTCTGGAATCTCCGGTGACGTCCCTTATTTCCACGTCTTCAATTTTTCCGGTGTATTCAACGTCCCTTAAAAGTTCGGATAAAAGCAAAGGGATCACCTCCGATTATGTATGTTTATCAGCCGCCCTCATCCTCATCGGATTTGACGGTGAATGTTACTTCGATTATCGTTCCGGGCATTACCATTTCGCCCGCAGCAGGGGTTTGGCTGTAAGCGACCTGGTCCGTCGCGGATTCGCTTACGCCCACAAGCTTCAGTTTAAGTCCCGCTCCTATGATGGCGTTATTCACCTCAGTAACGCTCATTCCCGTTACGTCCGGAACCTCTACCTCTTTCGGAATAAGGCTCGCATCGGTATAGAGGGTTATCGTACCGCCCGCGGAAAGCTGGGAACCTGCCTCCGGCGACTGGGCGACAACGGTGGTGCCTTCGCCGGAAATGGTTACGGAATATCCCTGAAGGCGAAGTGTCGTCATGGCATCGTGAACAAGGTTTCCGGTAACGTCCTTGACCTTTCCTGTCATGACCTCGAGTTCCTCTTCGGTATAGTTTGGCTCGATTCCCATATAAGGAAGGATATCCGCGAGCATCGCGCCGACAACCGGCGCCGCAACTACGGAACCATAGGGGTTTTCCATCTGCGCCTCATCAAGAAGGAGAAGGATCACGATCTGGGGGTCATCCGCCGGAGCAACCGCAAGGAACGAGGAAACATAAGCCTCAACGCTGCCTTCGGAGCTGAGCTGGTCGAGCTTTTCGGAAGTACCGGTCTTACCGCCGATTTTGTAGCCGGGAACGGCCGCGGTGCGTCCGGAACCATCGCTTACAACGGTTTCAAGGATACTTCTTACCGTTGCGGAGGTATCCTCCGAAATGACCTGTCTTACAAGGGTGGGTTCATATTCCTCAACAACGCTTCCGTCCGAGGAAATAATCTTCTGAACAAGATACGGCTCATAAAGATATCCGCCGTTTACCGCCGCGGAAACCGCGGTTATAAGCTGAATGGGCGTTACCTTGAAGGTCTGACCGAAGGAACAGGAAGCAAGGTTCATTTCGGTCATAGTGGTATGATAAATACTGGTCGCCTCGCCAGGAAGGTCGATTCCGGTTTTTTCCGTGAGGCCGAAAGCCTCGAAATAACTCTGGAAATTCGATATTCCCATATTAAGACCTATCTGAATGAACGCCGGGTTACAGGAGTTCTGAACGGCATCCGCAAGTGTCTGGTGACCGTGGCCATAGGTTTTCCAGCAGGAAATTTTTCTGTCCGCGACATTCGCGTAGCCCACGCAGTCAAATGTATCGCCAAGGGTGGTGGTGTTGCTGTCAAGAGCCGCCGCAAGGGTGATGATCTTGAAAACAGAACCGGGCTCATAGGGGTCGGAAATGGCTTTGTTACGCCACATCGCATACTGTGCCTGAAGGGTGGCATCTGCCTGTTCGTCCTCCGGAAGACTCTGTATCTGTTCCTTTACCGAATCCGGAAGCGAGGTATAGCTGTTCGGGTCAAAATCCCCCTTGGTTGCCATGGCAAGTATTTTTCCGGTATTGGGGTCCATGGCGATACAGGCGGCACGCTGCTGAACGTCGTGTTCCTTGACCGCAAGCTCGAGATGCTTTTCAACAAAATACTGAATACCTTCATCAAGGGTCGTAACAATGCTGTTTCCGTCCTCGGAAGAATAAAGCTCGTCATATTCATACGGCATCTTCTGTCCCCAGGAGTCCGTTGCGGAAACAAGCTTGCCGGAGGTTCCGCTGAGTATCTCATCGTAATATGCTTCAAGTCCGTAGGAACCGACGTAGTCCGAGTTCACAAATCCGATTACGGAAGCCGCGAAGTTTTCATAGGGGTACTTTCTCGAAACGTCTTCCTCAACGAAAATGCATCTCGAAAGTCCGTTGTTCGTTGCAAAAGCGGTAACTTCCTCAACAACGGCTTTTTCGACCCTCGCTTTAACAACCGCATACATGGTGTTTCTCGCGCATTTTTCCCGGAGGTAGCTTTCGCTTACGCCGAGGATCTCCGAAAGCCCGGATACTACGAGCTCTCTTATCGTATCGGTTTCTATATTGTTCGGTGCAACGCATATGGTCCATGCAGTGGTGCTCATGGCAAGTTTGTTTCCGTTTGCGTCATAAATCGCGCCGCGGTTCGCGGAAATCTCCGTTACTTTAAGCTGGGTTTCCGCCGCCTGGAGCTGGTATTCCTCGGAATCAATTATCTGTATCTGAAAGAGCCTTCCGATAAGCACCCCGAAGCCCAAAATCGCCGCAAGGCAAGCAGCGATTATTCGGATTTTAATAGTTGCGCTTGGTGATTTACTCATTTTTCCGCACAATTTACTCCTTTCACCAAGTTTTCGCCCGTTTTCGGGCATATCCCCAATTATGAAGACAGCGCCGCTTAACAATAACCGCAGCGGCGCTACATTTTTATATTATTAAATCAAAACGGCAAGTATTCCGCAATAAATTCAACAAAGCTGTTCCAGTATTGCTCGATAAGATATTTTCCGCCGGTATGAGCGACGGTGATTTCATCTTCGCCGGTAAGATTTACGTATTCCACCTGGCTGGAATCTATTTTTGAAAGACCGAGCTTCGTTTCCGCCGCTTCCTCGAGGTTTTTGATGGAGGTGCTGGCCTCAAGCTCGCTCTGAAGTCTTACGTATTCAGTATCAAGCTCGGTGATTTTATTTTCATAATAGCTCACTTCGCTCGTAAGCTCCGTGAGAACGACCTGACTGTAAATCATGGTTACGCAAACCGCAACGATCATAGCCGCGGAAAGAATTACCTTTACCGGGGCAACGGTTTTTTCCTTACGGCGGTTTTTGATGATCCTCAGAGAGCGGGTCTTGAGCTCCCTGTCGTGTTCATCGCCGGTTTTTGCGGCAAAATCATCAAGGTTATATGCAGCTTCCGCCAAAGATTATCCCCCTCTCAAAAATTAAAAATCCCTCATACTCAAAGTTTTTCGATGACCCGAAGCTTTGCGCTCCGGCTTCTGTGGTTATATTCAAGCTCCTCTTTGGCAGCCTCTATAGGCTTCCTGTTAACAAGTCTGCCCTTTGGCTTGTTGCCGCAAACACAAACCGGAAATTCCGGCGGGCAGGTACATCCTTTTGTGTATTCGGCGAAGGCTCTCTTCACCATTCTGTCCTCCAGCGAATGGAAGGTTATGATGGCAAATCTTCCGCCGGGAGCAAGCCTTTCAAACGCTCTGTCAAGGGCTTCCGCAAGGCGATCGAGTTCCCCATTTGTCGCAATGCGAAGAGCTTGGAACGTCTGGCGCGCCGGATGTCCGCCACCTCTTCTGGCTGCTGCGGGATAGGCGTTTCTTACTATTTCAGCAAGCTCCGTGGTTGTTTCGATAGGCTTTACTGCTCTTGCGTCGATAATGGCGTTTACGATTCTCGGGGTGAATTTCTCCTCGCCGTAATCATAGAGTATCTTCGCAAGCTGTGCGCCGGAAGCGTTATTGACTATATCGTAGGCCGAAGTTCCCTCCTGGCTCATTCTCATATCAAGGGGAGCTTCGCTGTGATAGCTGAATCCGCGCTGCGCGTCATCAAGCTGATGGGAGCTTACGCCGAGGTCCAGCAGGACTCCATCTGCTTTATCAATTCCGAGCCTGTCGAGAACTGCGGGTATCTCGGCAAAATCGGAACGTATGACCTCGGCGCAAGGGTATTTGGCGAGCCTTTCGGTCGCAGTTTTTATTGCATCCGGGTCCTTATCAAGAGCGATAAGTCTTCCGGTTGTAAGTCGTTTTGCAATTTCGCTGGAATGTCCGGCGCCGCCGGCGGTTCCGTCGATATAAATTCCGTCGGGCTTTATATTGAGCCCCTCAATGCTTTCGTTCAGAAGCACCGAAATATGCTGAAAATCCAAATCACTCATACCGGTCACCTCAGAATCCAAGCTCGTCCATCGCTTTTGCGATTTCGTCAGAATCAATCGCCGCGTTGCGTTCGATCCACGTTTCCTTATCCCAAAGCTCAACGTGGTCGGAAGCGCCGATAACGGCGATATCCTTGGTCATCCTCGCAAATCCGCGCAAAGTCGGAGAAACAAGGACCCTTCCCTGTTTATCCGGATTGACAACGGTTGCGGCGGAAAACATAAAGCGCTTGAGGTCACGGGCTTTCGCCTGGGGGAGTCCCGCGACTATGGTGCTTATGCGTTCCCATTCGTTCATGGAATAGGCGGAAAGACAGCCATCAAGACCTTTTGTGATAACGAACTGCTCGCCAAGCTCTTCACGGAGCTTCGCCGGAAAATTAACGCGGCCTTTTTCATCAAAGCTGTGGTAATATTCGCCGATATACATTGTCTTCCCTCCCCTTCCTCATTTTGGGTGAAATTCAGGAAAAAGAAGCCACTTCTCCCCACACTTCACCACTTTTACTAATATTATACTGCAAATCACAGAAAAATCAATAGTATTTTGAAAAATTTACAATTTAATTTTTTCGCTTGTTTATGCGGAAAAACGCGATTTTCAAACCATTGTGGCAAAAAATGGCGAAGAAAAAGCGCCTGTTCATAAAAAACAGGCGTTTTCGGGATAATTTTTTCAATTTCAGGGCAATTTTTGCGGTTTTGTGGTGAACGGTGGGCACAAAGAAAAACGGGAGCGCTCATTTGCGAAGCACTCCCGCTCACGGCGTTTTATTACTGTTTCTGGCTGGGCTGAACCGCATTCTGGGCAACTTTCTGCTGCTGGTTGAATGCGCTTCTGGTTCCCCTTACCTCGGTAAGGGAAGCCGCAAGGGTTTCTTCCGTATTTTTGAGAATACCGTCAACGAAATCCTTTGCGGATTGGCGCATTTCGCGGCTCTGCTGCTGTGCCTGCTGGGTGATCTCAGCGGCTTTGTTCTTGCTCTGGCGAACTATTTCCTGCTCATCAACAAGAGCTGCGGCGCGTTTTTCCGCGCGGGCAACGATTGTTTCCGCCTCTTTTTTTGCTTCGTCAACAATGGCGGTGCGGTCCGCAACGATGGACTGTGCCTGTCTTATTTCAGTGGGCAGATTGAGGCGAATATCATCAAGAAGTTCGCGGACTTTGTCTGCGTCAACAACGCAGCGTCCGCCGGTAAGCGGAAGCGACCAGGAACGGTCGATAAGCTCATCAAGCTGGTCAAGAATCTCTTCAATAGGCATAATTTATATCCTCCCCTGTTTATTTGAATCTTTTTTCAATTTCCTCAACAATTTCTTTCGGAACAAAATCCGAAACGTCGCCGCCGAATCCGGCGATCTGGCGGATAAGGCTCGAACTGACGTACATATTCTGCGGATCGGCGGTTATAAAAACCGTTTCCGCACCGGGCGCGAGGCTCCTGTTTGCGAGCGCCATCTGGAATTCATATTCAAAATCCGAAGATGAGCGGATCCCTTTTACGATAGCGCTGATATCGTTCTTTCTGACGTAATCCGCTAAAAGTCCGCTGAAACAGTCAACTTTTACCCCCGGAATATCCGCAGTCGCTTTTTCTATAAGTCCGCAGCGCTCCTCCGGCGAAAAAACACATCGCTTGTCCGGATTAGTCACTACAAGTACGGTCACTTCGTCAAAAAGCTCCGCCGCTCTTTTTATTATGTCGATATGCCCGTTTGTAATGGGGTCAAAACTCCCGGGGCAAACTGCTTTTCTCATTTTCAATCCTCGCCGCGTTTATACATAAGCACCTTTGTGCTTCCATAGCGGTATTCCTTTGCTTTAACAAGTTTTCCGATTTCATCGGGAAGGTCTATGGTCTTTGCCGTTTCGCAAAGGACGACCCCGCCCGGGCGCATAACCTTCGATACCGCCGGAAGCACCACCGGAAGCTGTTCCGCCGCATAGGGCGGATCGAGAAACGCTATATCAAATCTTTCAAAAGCACTGGAAAGATACATAAGCGCATCGCCGGTCTTGAGCTTCGCAATATCCGTAAAACCGCAGTTTTTAAGGTTTTCGGTAATACATTTCTGGGCGACCTTTGCGCTGTCAACAAAAACGGCGGATTTCGCCCCGCGGGAAAGCGCTTCGATTCCAAGCTGACCGCTTCCGGCAAAAAGGTCGAGCACGTCCGCTCCTTCTATAAGAAACTGAATGGAAGAAAAAATGCCTTCTTTGACTTTTTCGCCGGTGGGACGGGTAACTTCCCTGCCTTCCGGGGTCACGAGGCGTTTTCCCTTCGCAGTTCCGGTAATAACTCTCATAAAATTACCTCCGTTCGGGATATTTCTATTATCCTATTTTTCGGTTTAAATGTCAATGTTAATCTTCGCTGTCGAGAAATTCCCGGAGGGATTTTGCCGCCGCAGCGGTCATTCCCGGCGCTTTCGCAAGCTCCTCGGCACTTGCCGATTTTATAGCCTTCATGGTTTTGAAGTGTTTCATAAGCCCTGCAGCGCGTTTTGGTCCGATGCCCTCCGCCTTAGTTATCAGCATCTCAAAATTGTTTTTTGCATGCTTCTGGCGGCTGTAACCGATGGTAAAGCGATGAACCTCGTCCTGCACCGCAGTAACGAAGTTAAAAACCTCTCTCACCGGCGAAATGGCGATTTCGCCGCCGTTTTTCGCAATAGCTCTGGTCCTGTGCCGGTCGTCCTTTACCATGCCGAAAAGCGGCACCGTAACTCCCATGCGGTCAAAAAGCTCCTGCACCGCCGCAACGTGCCCCTTGCCGCCGTCAAGAAGAATAAGGTCGGGGAGCCTTCCGAAACCGGTGCCTTTGTCCTTTTCCTCAAAATAATGGTTGAACCGCCTTTCAAGCATCTCGCACATACAGGCATAGTCGTCCGGCGCAACCGCGTTTTTTATGGAAAATTTCTTATAGTCGCTGCGCTTCGGTCTTGCGTTTTCATAAACGACCATTCCTCCGACGACGGTTTCCGCGCCGAAGTTGGAAATATCGTAAGCCTCTATGATTTCAGGCGCTTTTTCCATGCCGAGTATGCGTCCCAGCTCGTCCAGAACGGCAACTTCCCTGCTCGTGCGGAGTTTTTCGTGCGAAAGCCTTTCCGCGGCATTATTATAGGCCATATCCGTCACCTGCTTGCGTTCGCCTTTCTGCGGAACGGTTATGCTGATTTTCCTGCCGGCTTTTTCCGAAAGCCAGCGCTCCATAAGCTCCGTTTCCTCACATTTTTCATGGAGGGCGATTTCCTTCGGGATATCCGTTTTGTCCGCATAGAAGCTCTGGAGAAATTCCGTCACGAAAGCCGGTTCCGTACCGAAATCCCTGAGAATATATTCATCTTTATCCACAAGCCTTCCGCCGCGGAAGCTCAGCACCACCGCACAGCAGCTTTCTCCGCTTTCAGCAATGGCAACGACGTCCTGCTCTTTGACCTTCGAGAAAACGACCTTCTGTCGGCTCGCGATGCCTTCAATGGCCTTTATCCTGTCGCGCAGGGCGGCGGCGCGCTCGAATTCTTCCGCTTCCGCCGCGGCAAACATTCTTTCCGTCAGCTTTTCAACGGAAGCCGTGCTTCCGCCTTTGATAAATTCAATGGCTTCCTCAAGGGTTTCGTTGTAATCCCGTTCGGAAATTTTGCCCCGGCAAACGCCCATGCAGTTTTTGATGTAATAATTGAGGCAGGGCCTCGCCTTACCGAATTCCTGGGGGAACTTCCTGTTACAGGTGGGCAGCATGAAAGCCTTATTCGCTTCCGCAACAGTCTGGCGCACAACGTAGGAGCTGATGTACGGTCCGAGATACTCCGCACCGTCGTCGTTTTTCTGCAAAACTCCCGTAAGCCTGCTGTATGGACCGGGTGAAATCCGGACGTAGCTGTAACCTTTGTCATCTTTGAGAAGTATGTTGTATTTCGGCGAATACTGTTTTATAAGGCTGCATTCAAGGATAAGCGCCTCAAATTCGCTGTCTGTGACGATGTATTCAAAATCATGGACGTGCTCCACCATTTTATAGACCTTCGGCAAATGCTTTTCAACGTTGCGGAAATAGCTCGTAACGCGGTTTTTCAGCTTTTTCGCTTTTCCGACGTAAATAACCTTTCCGCTTTTGTCGTGCATAATATAGACGCCGGGTTCCATCGGAAGGCTCAGCGTTTTTTCGTGAAGATACGGCAATCTCGGGTTATCCAATTTTCCGGCCTCCTTTCAAACAAAAGGCTCCTCAGGGAAGGAATTATCTGCGAAGCAGACCGAGGAGTGGCAATCCCCGACAAGTCTCTTTCTGTGCTCCGCGTTTCCAAATAATCCGTCTTCCGTCATTTCCTTCGGAAACGGCACCTTTCCCTCCCGGAAGGTTTTCCTCTATTGTAACAAAAAACGCCGCAAATATCACTACTTGCGGCGCAAAAATTCGCTTTTTATTGATCAGTCTGCAAAACCGGATTCAACAAGTTTTACGAGGGAGTTGACAGCTTCTTCTTCGTCAATACCGTCAGCAATAATGGTGATTTCGGTGTCGCCGGCAATGCCGAGGGAAAGAACACCGAGAAGGCTCTTTGCGTTAACTCTTCTTTCGTCTTTTTCTACCCAAATAGAGGATTTGAACTCATTGGATTTCTGGATGAAGAAGGTTGCGGGGCGGGCATGAAGTCCAACCTGATTCTGAACTTTAACAACATTAGAATACATATGATAAATCTCCTCAAAAACAATATTTTTTGCTGTGTTTATTATAACAGTTTATTTTTACCAATTCAACAAATTCGGTGATTTTCTATAAAATTTCCATATCATGGTGGAATTTATTCAGCCTATTTGTATAATTTAACTACAAATTTTCAACCATTGTAAACAAGTTACACAACGAAATCCATCAAAACAGCAAAAGTGCAAGATTATATGCAACAGGAACAAGCATCGCAGGCAAAAGATTTGCGGTTTTAATTTTGGGTCCCGCAATAAAGTTTATGCCGATGCACATAATTATGGCATAGCCGACCATCGAAAGCTGAACCATCATAT
>CAZOOL010000003.1:19720-24703 GCA_964581405.1 uncultured Oscillospiraceae bacterium
ATGCCGATGCACATAATTATGGCATAGCCGACCATCGAAAGCTGAACCATCATATCCGGCGAAGCCTCAAGCACGGGCTTTATATAGGAAGCGAAAAGCGAAATAAGCCCCTGATACGCAAAAAGCGGAACCGCCGCGAAAATAACGCCGATTCCCATGGCAGAAGAAAGCACCATTGCGGTTATGAAGTCAAGGGTGCTTTTGACGAGGAGCACGCTGCTGTCGCCGGAAAGTCCATCGTTGATGGAACCTATAATGCTCATGGAACCGACGCAGTAAATGATAAACGCCGAAACAAAACCTTTCGAAAAACCGTTCGATTTCATTTTGCTTTCAACCCAGCTTCCAAGGCCGCTTATTCTGTCATCAATTTTAAGGATCTCTCCCAAAAGCGCGCCCAGCGCAAGGCTTATGAGCAGGATTATCCCGCCGTTATCGGTGATTTTTCCGCCTTCGCCAACAGAAAGCATATTTGTGAGCACGCCGTTCATACCGATGATGAGCACCGCAATGCCCTCGGCTTTCATGACGTTATCCATTATTTCGCTTTTTATGCTCTTTTTTAGCAAAAGACCAATGGTGCCGCCGATAACGACGGCAATTACGTTAACAATCGTTCCGAACATAATATCATTCCTCTTTTTTGAGCATATCCGGGCGCTTTTGCATGGTGCGCAAAACCGCCTGTTCATGGCGCCAGTCTGAAATCATCTTATGATTTCCGGAAAGGAGTACCTCCGGCACCCCTTTCCCATGCCAGACCTGCGGTCTGGTGTATTGGGGATATTCCAGCAAGCCGGAAAAGTGGCTTTCGTCCTCAAAGCAAACGTCCTCCGAAAGGACTCCGTCGCAAAGTCTTCCGACTGTGTCCGTGAGCACCAGCGCTCCGAGTTCGCCTCCGGTCATAACAAAGTCGCCGATGGAAACCTCTTTATCCACGATTTCTTCGATAACGCGTTCATCAATACCTTCATAATGTCCGCAGATGAGAAGCAAATGCTCGTAATTTTCAGCGAAATCCACCGCCATTTTCTGGTCGAGCACCGCTCCCTGGGGCGACATATAGATAACGAAAGGTTTTGAGCACGCTTCTTCGCAGACGTGCTCATAGCATTTATAGATTGGGTCTGCCTGCATCAGCATACCGTTTCCGCCGCCATAGGGCGCCGCATCGACTCTCTGGTGCTTATCCTCGGAAAAATCCCGGATATTATGGCAATAAACCTCGATAAAGCCGGCTCTTCTTGCCCTTCCGATGATGCTCGTTCCGAGCACCGCTTCGCACATTTCCGGAAAAAGCGTTGCAATATCAATCCTCATCGTCGAAAAGTCCTTTCATGGGAGTGATGCTGAGGATTCCGCCGTCAACGTCAACCCTGTCGATCACCTGCGGGATAGCCGGAATCCATGTTTCTTTTTTGTCCGCGTCAGAAACACAGTAAATGTCGTTCGCGCCCGTGGAAGCAACGTCGGTAACTTCTCCGTAAACCCTGCCTTCGGCATCGATGACCTTAAGCCCGATGATATCCTGAATGAAGTAATCTCCTTCTTTCATGGGGATATCGTCCCTGTTCATATAAAGTATCTTGCCGATGTATTTTCTTGCTTCCTCGGGGGTATCAATGCCTTTGAGCTTCACGAGATATACGTTTTTGTGCGGTTTTGCGTAAATAACGCGAAATTCCTGCTCGCCGTTTTCGTCCATATACATTCTTGCGCTGCGTTCGATATCGCCCGGATCGCACCAGGGATAAAGGCGCATATCGCCCCGAAGCCCATGAACGGTTACGATTTCACCCACTTCAAGAAATTGCTTTTTCATAAATCCAAACCTCGCATAATTCCATAATTCCCCCGTCAAAATTCATTGACGAGGGAATCATTTTTCCAAAAGATTATTCTATCGTGACAGCAACCTTCTTGCCGGCACGGTTAGCGGCAGTGCGCATAAGGGTGCGGATCGCACGGGCAATTTTGCCCTGGCGTCCGATGACTCTGCCCATATCGGAAGCAGAAACGTGAAGATGGTAAACAACGGTACCATCTTCGTCCGGTTCGTCGATAGTTACAGAAACCGCATCCTTATCCTCAACAAGACCGCGTGCGATTACAGCAAGCAGTTCTTCCATAGTGGTACCCTCCGGCATTAGAGAACGCCTTCGATTTTAAGAAGTGCTTTAACGGTATCGGTGGGCTGTGCGCCGGAAGCGATCCATTTTTCAACTTTTTCTTTGTCAACTTTGATTACGGAAGGCTCTTTGGTAGGATCATAGTAGCCAACTTCTTCGATGAAACGGCCATCTCTGGGATAACGGGAATCTGCTACTACGATTCTGTAAAAGGGAGCTTTTTTAGCGCCCATACGGCGCAGTCTGATTTTAACGGACATGGTTTTTTCCTCCTATGGTTAAATAAAAATTTTTTATTGGTTTATCATTTGGCATTTCGCCTAAAGACCTTTGTCAAAAGGGCATTCCGCCGCCAAAGCCGCCCATATTGCCTTGATTCTCCATCTGGCTGAGCATCTGGCGCATTTTTCTGCCCTGTTTTCCGTTGCCGGAAAGCTGTTTCATCATCTTCTGCATCTGCTCGAACTGTTTGAGAAGGCGGTTCACGTCGGAAACCTCCGTTCCGGAACCTGCCGCAATTCTCTTTTTGCGTTTTGCGTCGATGACAGAGGGTTTTTCCCTCTCTTTTTTCGTCATGGAATTGATGATCGCTTCGGTTTTGCGAAGCTGTTTTTCACCCTCCGCTTCCTGCTCATCAGTAAGCTTTGCTTTCGCTCCCGGAAGCATGGAAACAATGGAGCTGAGCGAACCCATTTTCTTGACCTGCTTCATCTGTTCGAGAAGATCGTTCAGGTCAAAGGTGTTTTCGCCCATCTTTTTGGCCATTTCTTCGGCCTTTTTGGCGTCCATTCTCTCCTCCGCTCTTTCGATAAGAGTGAGGACGTCGCCCATGCCGAGGATTCTCGAAGCCATTCTGTCCGGGTGGAAAGGTTCAAGGTCGGTGAGCTTTTCGCCAGTACCGATGAACTTGATGGGCGCGCCGGTAACAGCCCTTACGGAAAGCGCCGCACCGCCTCTGGTATCGCCGTCCAATTTGGTAAGGATGGTGCCGGTGATTCCGAGCTTTTCATTGAAAGCGGAAGCAACGTTTACCGCATCCTGACCGGTCATGGAGTCGATTACAAGCAGGATTTCTTCGGGTTTGAATTCATCTTTAAGTCCCTGAAGCTCATCCATAAGCTCGGTATCAACGTGAAGCCGACCCGCCGTATCCAGAATTACGATATCGTTGCCGTAATCCTTCGCATGGGAAATTGCTTTTTTTGCGATGGTCAAAGGCTCGATCTGTCCCATCTCAAAAACAGGAACGTCGATCTGGTTTCCGACGACCTTGAGCTGGTCGATTGCAGCGGGACGGTAAACGTCACAGGCAACGAGAAGCGGTCTTTTTCCCATTTTCTTAAAATGAAGGGCGAGCTTGCCCGAATGGGTCGTTTTACCGGAACCCTGAAGACCGACCATCATAATAATCGTCGGAATCTTTGATGAAAACTGAATCCTTGCGTTGGATTCTCCCATCAGAGCGGTGAGTTCCTCGTTAACAATTTTTATGACGTGCTGCGCGGGCGTAAGGCTCTCAAGAACCTCTGCGCCAACGGCACGCTCGCTTACTTTTGCGACGAAATCCTTCGCGACTTTATAGTTGACGTCCGCTTCAAGAAGAGCAAGACGAACTTCGCGCATCGCGGCTTTAACGTCGCTTTCGGTGAGCTTTCCCTTATTTTTCAGCTTTTTGAAAACAGCGGAAAGCTTATCGGATAATCCTTCAAATGCCATATTTTCTCTCCGTTAATCGTTAAGATGACCCGCAACTTCAACGATTTTCATCGTGTGCTGGGTTATGTCACGGATAGTCGCTCCGCGGATGCTGTCATCCTCAATGGCGTGGGCTTCGCTGATGATGGTATCAAGTCCGCGCTGAATTTCGCGGAAGCGTTTCGCAAGGCCGAGTTTGTCTTCCATATCAAGAAGAGTCGCTTCCGCCCTTTTGATGGAGTCGCGGACCCCCTGACGGGTTATGCCGAGATGCTCGGAAATTTCCGCGAGGGAAAGATCGTCGTTATAATAATAATCAATAACATCCTGCTGCTTTTCGGTAAGAATCTCACCGTAAAAGTCGAACAGAAGCGAAATATTCATATCCTTCGGCATTGTGTCCACCTCCTTCTTTTGTAAAGTGAATTGCTTTACAACAACATTAATATTATAAAGGAAAAACGCCCATGTGTCAAGCACTTTTGGGCGTTTTTTATAAATATTTCTATCAATTTTTAGTTAAAAAACAGATTTTTATCCTTCAACCGGGAACGAAGTTATAAGCTTCGCAACATATCTTCTGATAAAGTTTGCGTCAACGATATTTACCTTTCCGTCGCCGTTGACGTCGGCGGCCTTGAACTGGGATTCATCAAAGGTTATAAGCTTCGCCGCATATCTTCTCGCAAAGTTTGCGTCAATGATGTTGATTTTTCCATCGCCGTTTATGTCACCGAAAAGAACGGTCACATCAGGAACCTCGGGCGCAACGACGTTGAATCCGTTCCATTTTCCGTCATCATCAAGCTCCCAGCCTTCCGTTCCCTCGAGGAAATAAATTATATCCTCATAAACGTCAAAGGACGGGAATTTATCAGAAGCCGCATAAACGGAAGGCGCATTGCCTTCAAAGTGATATTCGTTTATACCGCAGTTATAGAAAGCCCAGTCGCCGAGGGTCTTAACGCTCGCCGGAACGGTAACGCTGCCGTTAAGTCCGGTGCAGTTATAAAATGCCTGGTTTCCGATCCTTGTTATATTTCCCTTGATAATAAGGTTTCCGTCAAAACCGGTGCATTTGTGGAACGCCCATTCGCCGAGGGTGGTCACGTTTTCCGGAATGACGATATCTCCGGTAAATCCGGTGCATTTCTGGAAA
>CAZOOL010000003.1:24803-27309 GCA_964581405.1 uncultured Oscillospiraceae bacterium
GGTCACGTTTTCCGGAATGACGATATCTCCGGTAAATCCGGTGCATTTCTGGAAAGCATACCAGCCGATCCACTCAAGGCTTTCCGGAAGGACAAGCTCCCCGGTAATGCTGTCGCAGCCGCTGAACGCATAATCGCCGATATGTGTGATCCCTTCCTCAAGGACGAGAGCTTTTATCTGCGCCTTGTATGCATACCACGGCACTTGAGTTTCCTCTATCCAGTCCGCCATTTTGCCTTCACCGCTGACGGTGAGGACTCCTTCTTTGTCGATTACCCATGAGAGGTTTTTTCCGCCGTTCTCCGCGCCGCAAAATCCGCTTGCAATGTCATCGGTTATAGGTTCAGCGTGGATTCCGTTAAGGTTGCCGTTTTCATCGACGTCCCAGCCGGAAGCTTCGGCATTATAATGAAGGGTGTCGCTGTCCGAATCAAATGCGGAAGCGGCGATTTCCGGTGCGTCGCCTTCAAAATAGTAGTCATTGATTCCGCAGCCGCTGAAAGCGTTTTCGCCTATGCTTTTTATCTCGCTCGAAATTTCAAGGTCGCCGCTGAGGTTTTTGCAGCCGGCAAATGCATAAGCGCCGATACTCGTCATATCGTGGCTGAGGGAAATGCTTTCTATCTCGGAAACATATCCGTGCCAGGGCGCAAGATGTCTTTTGGAATAATTCCTCATCTCGCCGCTTCCGGTAATTTCAATGGTGCCGTCGGAATACAAATGCCAGGCAAGATTGCGCCCGTCCTTTCCTTTTCCGCACCAGCCGCTCGCAATTACCTTCTCCGCGGCGGAATGAACGTAGTCCGCATCGGCCATTTCATATTCCGCGTAAAATTCCTCGGTCAGAAATTCATCATCTCTCTGGTGATATTTGAAGTTTTTATCACATTTGAGGAAATAATCGTATTTGCTTCTTCCTGCATCCCACGTTGCGTCGATATTGTAATATTCGTCACCGAGGAGAACAATATTCCATGCGTGTCCTTCACCGGTTTTTGTGGAATATCCGGTGATGACCATATTGTCAATGTCACATTCAAGGGCAAGGCGATAGAAAAGGGTCGCGTATCCCTGACATACGGAGGTCTTATTGATCAGCGCCGCATAGGTGCTGTATTTGAGCAGATAATCCTCATCATAAAGGTTCTCATAATCATATTCCACGTTTTCGCAGATATAATCATAAATGGCGCAGATCTTCTCATACTGGGATTCTTCCTCGATGTCAAGCTCCGCAAGAACGGCTTCGATGGCCGCATCGACCTCTGCCTCCTGCTCCGCAGTGGTAACGTAAATCATCTCGTACGAGAAAGTCATATAATAATAACCGCCGGAAACTCCCCAGCTGACTTTGCCGCTGTAACCGAGGTTATTATACTGAATATATGCGCCTTCGTCCGGTTCGCCAGTATGCTCAACTGCAATTCCATAAATTTCACCGAACAGAGATTTATCATATTTCTTCGCCGCGTATTTTATGACGACGGGGTTGGTTTTTGCTTTGAGCTGTTCGCGCATACTCTCTCCCGCTTCTTCTATGGAATAGATGTATTCGTCAACGGCATTGACGGATACTTCCAAAGCGTTTTTAGAAAGCAGGTCTGCAAAATCGTCCTCGCCGATAACGTTCGCATAGACGGGGTTAATATAAGTGACTGTATCGCTTACAATGTTTTTAACATTTTCTGTATTCGCTTCTTCGTTCTGTAAAGCCATAGCGGATATGGATATGCCGAGAATCACAGATAATCCTAAAAGCACTGCAAAAAATTTCTTCATTTGTTATTTCACCCTATACCCTTTTTGATGCATAAGCAAACCTGCCTTTAATCAAAAGGCAGGTTTGCTCAATTAAAATGTTCGCCGTTTATTATTTCTTTTTCTTGGCAATAAGAGCCGCTGCGCCGCCCATTACTGCAAGAGCCGCAACGCCGATTGCTACGAAAGCACCGGTGTTGGGGTTGGTTTCGCTGTCAGTCTTTTTGTTGGACTCAATGACAGTTACGCCGGGGTTCTGATAGTTGCTTTCAACCTTCGGAATGATTCTTTCTTCGGTCTTTCCACAACTGCCGCAAACGCGTTTCTGGATACCGGTTGCAGTGGTTGTTGCCTCTTTTTCTGTTTCCCAATTGCCGTATTTATGTCCGGTTTTGGGAACAGTTCTGGTTTCGGTTTCGCCGCATCTTCCGCAGGTTCTGATCTCTTCGCCGCCCTCTTCACAGGTTGCTTCTTTGCCTTCAACTGCTTTCCAATCGCCGTAGTCATGACCGAGAGCCTTGACTATATCGCTGGAATAGAAATTTCCGCATTCATCGCATACGTTGGAAGTATAGCCATTCTTGGTGCAGGTGGCTTCAACCTTGGAAGAAGTATATTTGTGCTCAGTTATGCCGTTTTTGCCACAAACGTCGCAGTTATGGTCCTTGTCGTTGTCAGCATCGGAGCAGTCCTCAAGAACCTCGCCGCAGCCATAGTCGCAAACATGGTCGTTATCGGTTGCGCTGTC
>CAZOOL010000003.1:27409-31306 GCA_964581405.1 uncultured Oscillospiraceae bacterium
GGCATCTTTCGCAAACTGCAAGTTCAGAGCAGGTTGCGGTGCCGCCGGTATGACCGAGAGCCTCGCCGGTAGATTCGCCGCATTCAGAGCAAGATGCAGGATTTTCACAATCTGCCTCACCATAGGCGTGGTCGGTTACATTCTCTTTGCCGCAAACGTCGCAGTTATGGTTGCCGTCGCCGTCAGCATCGGTGCAGTCCTCAATAGCCTCGCCGCAGCCATAGTCGCAAAGGTGGTCGTCATCGTTCGGGCTGTCGCTGTGCTCACCCTGAGCAACTTCGCATCCGTTGTCACAGATGTGGTCATGGTTATCGTCTTTGTGACCGGTTGCGGTAATTACGCGGGTCTCGTATTCGTCGCAGGTGTTGTTATAGCAGGTGCAGACGCGTTTTTCTTCGCCGTCGTTTTCACAGCCGTTTTCAACGCTTACAAACCAATCACCGAAAACGTGCTCATGCTCGTAATCGATTTCGATTTTTCCGCTCTCTTCGTCGGCGCCAACGGTAGTTTCTTCAAAATCGCCGTTATAGAAAACGAATTCTTCGCCTTCCATAAATCCGAAATAGGTGTCACCGAGAGTATCGGAAATTGCTTTGAAAGTAAAGGTCAGCATAACTCCGTCGATTTCAGCCGGTTTGGTATCGTCCCAAAGAACAACGATTTCACCGGGATCTACCGTAAATTCTTCGGCAACAACGCAGTTAACGATTATATACTTTTCGAGTGCAGACGCAACCGTATAGCTCACAAGCTCGAGTTTTGTTGCATCATACTCGAGTACGAACTGAAATGCGGTAACAGCGCCTACGTTTTCCGCAACGACCTCAACGGTACCGATCTGACCTTCTTCAGTGAAGGTGGGGGCATTGAATTTGATTGTTGCAGTTTCTCCACCCACTGCGATGACGGAGCAGGAAAGAACCATCATCACAGCAAGAACAAGTGCAATAAGCTTTTTCATACTTTTACCTCCTGCAAAAGTTTTTGTATTTGTAAATTCCACCGGGAATTGGTTGATTAATCAAGCCGCAAAACCGCGGATATCATAAAAAAGCCCTGTTATCTTTTTCCCTTTTTAATAAGAAAAACCACCGAGCAGATGACCCCTGCCCCAAGCACGGCTATGGTTGTCCATGCCCATAACGGAACGGAATCTTCTTTTTCTTTTCTCGGCGAATTCGCCTCGATTACTTCCGGACTGCTCTCCCCTTCCGAGGAATCTTCCTGGATATCCCCTTCTGTTACAGTAACGACGCAGGCCGCCTCTTCGAGTCCGTCCTCCGTTATAACTGTAATAGTTGCGGTTCCGGGCGCAACGGGAATTATCTTCCCATCCTCCACCAGAACAACGCTCTCATTGCTGCTGTACCAAAAAACCTCTTTTTCGGTATCGCTTATTCCTATGGCAGTTTCTTCGCCCACTTTTACGGTGAGCTGCGTTTTTTCAATTTCGATGCCGCTGCTGTATCCGTTTTCCGCTTCGGAATCCGAACTTTTGCCGGGATCCGGCTGGGTTTCGGATTTTTCAGCACCGGAACTTTCCGCCTTGGAACTTTCCTCCGCGGAATTTTCGGAAGTTCCCGAAGCCGCGGAAGAACTTTCCGCTTTGGAGCTTTCGGAAGAACCCACATCGGTTTTTCCGCCGATAACTCCAATATCAACGAAATTTTCATCCATAATAACGACATCCTCGGTTTCATCTATCCAGACCGAAGCAGAGCCTTGCGCCTTTTGAGAAAACTCGATTCTCAAAAGGGTTCCGCCCGTTTTCAGAGGATTCAATGAATCCCAGACGAAGAAAATCTTTCCCTCCGTAACGTTGATCGTAGGCGCAAGATTTCCTGAAAAAACACTGCCTGCGTTCGCCGAAACACAGCTCAGCTTATCGCTGTCATAAGCAACACAGAACTGGAGCATTGCGGGTTCGCCGCCGGAAATCATAACGTCAACAAAAACCTTTCCGTTTTCGTCCGGACCGGATGTGACGAATGAAATCTCGGAACTTCCCGCCGCAAAGGAATGAACCCCGAAAGAAAAGAAAACAGCCGTAAATAAAATAACGGATAAAAATTTCTTCATTCTGAGCCTCATTATACCTATACAAATACTCTATATTATTATATTCCCAATAAGTCGCTTTGTCAATTATCTTATGGAAACTTTATTAGCATATATTGTTTGTTTTTTTATTTCTACGCGTCAAAAAAGGCGCTCCTTTAAAAGAGCGCCGATTTTATCAAAGTCCGTATGCTTTCGCGAAGTTATCGTAAAGTATCATCTGATTCTGTTCTTCCGAAAGCCCGAGGCTGAAGAACAGTTCGAGCTCCTCCTTGTGGTCCCACATGGGGAAATCTGTCCCCCAGAAAAAGCTTTCAATGCCGTAACGGTCAAAAAATTTAAAAACGAGCTCCTTGCTCATAAAGTGAAGCGAGCTTGAAATATCAAAATAAAGTGTTCCCGGCTTATAAACGTTCAGCGCGGATTCCCATCGGCGGTATCCGCCGAAGTGTGCCCCGATAAGCCTGAGCCCGGGCACCTCATCAAGCACCTTCGCCATTCTTTCCGGCTGGGAATATTCATACCTGTCGTCACCGAGATGAACGATAAGCCACATATCGTTGTCCCGAATCGCCCTGAACATGGGCAAAGCTTCCGGGTCATCGAGATAGAATTTCTGGAAATCCGGGTGGAGCTTCACCCCGGTAAGTCCCATTCCCTGCATTCTTTTTATCTCGGAATCGCAATCCTCAAATCCCGCGTGCAGCGTACCGAACCCGATGAACTCCGGGTGCTTTTCACATTCCGCCGCGATAAAATCGTTTATTCTTCCTACCTGCTGCGGAACTGTCGCCGCGGAACAAACGACCATTTTCTCGATTCCTGCTCTCTTTCCTGCGGCGGCAAGCTCATCGCCGGTCCCGAGGTGCTGCATATCTATATCATAAAATTCGCCGATGGCGTCCGTCGCCTTACCGACGATTTTCTCCGGATAAATATGATTGTGTACGTCTATTATTCTGTATTCAGGCATTTTCCTCGCCTCGCTTTTCGATAGGTTTATGGTTTATTTTAACATAATTTATTTCCCGTAACAAGGAGTTTTCTGATTTTGGGCACAAAAAAACACCGCCGAAGCGGTGTTTTCTTAAATCAATAATTAAATTACTGATTTGCCCAGTCTGCGGGGTAAGAAATATAGATAAATCTTACGAAATCCGGGGTGGAGAAATGAATGCTGGTGCCTTTGGGAATAAAGGTCATGTCGCCTGCGTTTGCAGTAACATCACCTGCTTCAGATTTAAGAACGATGGTACCGTCGATGATGTATTCAACTTCATCGTAGTTAAGAGTCCAGGGGAACTCTGCACCGTCTCTGAGTTCCATAACACCAACGCCAAGACGAGGAGATTCTTCGAGAGTTACAACGTCAAGAAGATCTACTTTGCCGTTTGCATCGCCAACATCGAAGGGGAAGGGCTCGCATTTAACGGTCTCGGTTTTGATGGACATCATGCCGTTGGAAAGAACGTTTCTTTCGAAGGGCATAGCGTCTTCATTTTTCATGTTTGCGCAGACTTTGGCGACAATCTCCTTAATCAGTTCTTCACTGATGTTCATTGATATGCGCCTCCTTCTGTATAAGAATTAGGGCTCAACGGAGCCTTGAGTGTTTCTTTAAGAGGAGCGCCTATCGCGGCAATAGGCGCTCCCAAAAGGTAGCTCAAAAGATAACTAATTAATAATTAATTATTTGTCAGAGCCGGGGATTTTTGCGAGAAGTGCGGGAGCCATGAAGTTTCCGAGTACTACTGCAAGGATACCTGCAACGAGTTTTGCAATAACCATCGGTCCGATGAGTTCAGCGTTGTTACCAGCGCAGAAGCCGAGGTGGTCACC
>CAZOOL010000004.1:0-29910 GCA_964581405.1 uncultured Oscillospiraceae bacterium
CCTCCTCAGTCGCCTTCGGCGACAGCTCCCCCTCTGGGGAGCCTTTAAAGGCATACAAACAACAATTTATCTCCCCGATAAAAAAGAGCACGCGCTGCGTGCTCTTTTAATATCATTTAACCTACTATCGTTACGCCGGGATTAATATATTCCTCATCGTCATCGCCCCAGATGCTCGAATATCCGTAACATTCGGTGCAGGTTCCGGGCATATTGCTCTTTTTATACCAGCCCGTCGCCGTTTCGGTGCAGGCACCGCCCGCAAGGTCGCCGGATTTCATACAGTAGGTTGCGGAAACAACGTTGGTGCTCTCCGGGAAGGTTACGGTCGGGTCTTCGCCGACCATGACTTTCTTCATTATCGCCTGCCAGATAATCGGCGTAGGATATTGGGAATATTTGATTTCCTTCATTCCTTCCGCATATCCGAGCCATACGACACCCAGATACTGGGGAGTCATTCCCACGAACCAAAGGTCGGTGTTATCGGATGCGGAACCTGTTTTGCCCGCAACGGTATATCCGGAAATAGCTGCGGCGGAGCCGGTTCCGTGGGGACCGTAAACGACTCTCTGGCAAAGCTTGTTGAGAATGGTCGCGGTTTCCGCGGAAATAACGCGCTCCGGTGCGGTATTGGCTTTGAGGATAACCGCGCCTTCGCTGTCAAGAACCTCCGTATAGGAATGGGGCTCGATATAGAGTCCGCCGTTGCCTATCATCTGATACGCACCCGCAAGCTCCAACGGAGTTACGCCCTGAGTAAAGGAACCGAGCGCCATCGGCGCAACGGCAACGTCGTTATTCGAACCCGTTTCAACGAGGGTGGAAATATGGAGCTTCTGCGTAAGGAAATCGAAAACCGTCCTCGGTGTGAGAAGGGTCACAAGCTTTACCGGAATGGTGTTGATGGAACGCTGAACCGCTTCGTCAATCGTAACGTCGCCGAGATATCCCGCATAGTAGTTTACCGGCCAGTCCGCGCTGAAGGTGGTGCTTCCGACCGTTTCGCCCTCTTTATAGATAGGTTCATCGGTGATCACCGTTGAATAAGTTATAAGGTCGTTTTCGATGGCGAGTGCATAGCTCGAAATGGGCTTTATGGTTGAACCTATATGCCTTTTGCCGTCGGAGGCAATGTTGAACAGTCGGGAACCGGTTTTTTCGCCTTTGCCGCCCACTATGGCGACAACCTCGCCGTCATAATTGAGAATGACGAAAGCGGAATCCGGCTGTTCGGCATTCTTTACCTTCGGGAAGCCGTCCGGATTTTCGTAATATTCCTCAACAATGTTCTGGATACGGTTATCAACGGTCGTATAGATGCGGTAGCCTCCGTTATAGAGGTTGTATTCGGCGGTATCGTAATCCCAGCCGTATTCGTCCATAAGGTCGCCAATAACTTCATCAATGACGTAATCTATGAACCACGAGGTATATTTGCTGCTGCTCTGGTTGGTGACCTGTCCTTTCGAGGTGACGATATCCGTTTCGCAAAGGGCATCGTATTCGTCCTCGGTGATATATCCCACTTCAAGCATTTCGCTGTAAATATATTCCCGGCGGTTCTTGTTGTTTTCCGGATGGCCGAAAGGCTCATAGATACTCGGGTTGTTCGTTATGGCAACAAGTCCGGCGCATTCCGCAAGGGTAAGTTCAGAAACGTCCTTGTCAAAATACATATTCGCCGCCGCCTGGACTCCGCAGGTATTATAGCCGAGGGCAATTACGTTGAGGTAAGCCTCCAGTATCTGTTCCTTTGAATATTTCTTTTCAAGGGCAAGGGCATTGAATATCTCCTTGACCTTACGGTCGATACGCACGTCCTTTTCGCCTGTGACGTTCTTGATGAGCTGCTGGGTGATGGTTGAACCGCCGCCCATATCGCCGCCGGTGAGGAAGCCGAGGGTCGCCTGAATGGTACGGGCAAAGTCAACGCCCTGGTGCTGCCAAAAGCGTTTATCCTCCGCCGCAACGGTTGCGTCGATAAGATAATCCGGGAATTCATCATAGCTTGCCCAGATAAGCTTTCCGCTTTCGCCGTAAAGCTTGGTATCCTCGACGTAAACTCCGGTATCGGCGTCCTTCGTGTAAATGATGGTCGTATAGCTCAGCTCCAGCTGGTCAAGGTCGATGACCTCCGCGTCGTCAACCATTCCGAGAATAACCGTCGCGAGCACACAGCCGATGATGCAGCCGCTTATAATGATAACGGAAAGCACCGTAACTATCGCCCTTCCGATAAAACGGAAAAATCCTTTTATGGCTTTAAGCCATACGGGCGTTTTTTTCGGCTCATCACTGTTCTTTTTAGATGGCATTTATCTGTCCTCCTTTTTGTGAGGAATTCCGGGCGTTTTTGCCGGGGCGGAGAAAATCCGCAAAGGAAACTCCATCCCTGCCGGCGCCCGGCCGTCTTCCTTTCAGATAAGGAAGGCTTATAGGGTATATTATACCTCATTAAATGATTATTTGGTGAACATCCTGTTAAAAATACAGATTGGAATAAATTCGCAAAGGGGTTTTTATTATGGAACATACCTTTTCCGCCGCCGCAATGCTGCTGGCTCTGACGGCGGCAGCCGTCATCGGGCTTTTTGCCCTTACGGGATATTTCGGAAACAGCGAGGAAACTCTCGCGGCGGAAAGCTCCTTTCCGGAACAATCCGAAGAATCCGCCCGAAAGATGTCCCTCGGGATTTTCGACGGGAAGCTCGCCCTCTATATCGGCGAAAGCCCATATCCGAACACGGTATATGATTTCATGGCAAGAACTCTTCCCGAGGAAGACCAAAAGCGCCTTTCCGAAGGCATCGAAATCTCTTCGGAAGAGGAGCTCCAGTCCCTTCTGGAAGACTTTATGTCATAACTGCGCCCCCTGCCGAAAAATCCGGATTTCAGTCAATAAAATCTTTGAGTTTTTTGCTGCGGCTGGGGTGGCGGAGCTTCCGGAGAGCTTTTGCTTCAATCTGGCGGATACGCTCACGGGTTACGTTGAATTCCTTGCCGACTTCCTCAAGGGTTCTGGGTCTGCCGTCATCAAGACCGAAACGAAGGCGGAGAACTTTTTCCTCCCTGGGGGTAAGGGTTTTAAGGACGTCCGCAAGCTGTTCCTTGAGAAGGGTGTGTGAAGCGGCATCCGCCGGTGCGGGTGCGTCGTCATCGGGAATAAAGTCGCCGAGGTGGCTGTCCTCCTCCTCGCCGATAGGAGTTTCGAGGGAAACGGGTTCCTGGGCAACTCTCATGATCTCACGTACTTTATCCACGGGCATATCCAGTTCCTCTGCAATTTCCTCCGCGGTGGGCTCGTGACCGTTCTGATGGAGAAGCTGGGAGCTTACCTTTTTTACCTTGTTGATGGTTTCCACCATGTGTACGGGAATACGAATGGTTCTTGCCTGGTCGGCAATGGCTCTGGTGATGGCCTGACGGATCCACCACGTTGCATAGGTGGAAAATTTGAAGCCTTTTGTATGGTCGAATTTTTCAACAGCCTTAATAAGGCCGAGGTTGCCTTCCTGAATAAGGTCAAGGAACTGCATTCCCCTGCCGACATAGCGTTTTGCGATGGAAACAACGAGGCGGAGGTTCGCTTCGGAAAGGCGTTTTCTCGCCTTTGCGCTGACTCCGGGTTCGCCGCTCGCCATCTGTTCCGCAAGCTCAACTTCCTCTTCCGGAGTGAGAAGAGGAACCCGTCCGATCTCCTTGAGGTAAACCTTTACCGGGTCATCGATGCTGATACCTTCGATAATGGTGCCGTCCTCGTCGATGTTGTCCCCTTCGATATCGGAAAGATCAAAGTCAAGATCAGCCGCGGCGGAAAAATCCTCGATGATTTCGATATTGTTGTTTTCGAGAAGGTCATAGAGCTTATCCACCTGCTCGACCTCGAAATCCATCTCCTCGATGAAATCGGTTATTTCCTTGGTTGTGAGTTTGCCCTTTGCCTTGCCGTTTTCGATAAGCTCGGAAAGGCTCATTTTCTTTTCTGCCATTTTAACATTCCCCCTGAAAAATAATCTATGGTGATGTGTTTATTAACGAACCGCAGGGGCGGATATCATCCGCCCGGAAGCCTTCCTCTCCGGAAAGGCTATTTCTTCGCTTTGCGCATTTTTTCGATGTATTCCGCAAGCTCCGGACCGGAAAGCTCGCCGATTTCCTTGTCGGTTTTCTTTTCCTTAAGCCTGAGCATGGTCTTTACCGCTTCGGCGGCGTCTTCCGCCGAATATTGGTGCTCGCGGGCGAGATGGGAAAGCTTTGCGATTATTCCCTGCTGCTCAAGGGTAAAATCGCCGCCGAAAAGCGTCAGTGAAACCTCATCTCCGGTGCTCAGCGTGCTCAGGAGCTTTTTGTAAAACTCCCCGTAAAGCCCGCATACGAAATCTTCCGGAGAAACGGCGGTGCTCGCGGTGCTCAAAGCCTCCGGGTTTCGCAAAAGCGCGCCGAGGAGCCTTTCCTCCGCAGCAGCCGCCGCGGGATTCCGCAGCTTTTCCGGAACGGCTCCGCCGAAAGTGGTCGTCTGGGCACTTTGACTGATGACTGCTCTGTTGCCTTCCGCCCTTGCCCGGCGCTTGATTTTGGTCTGCACCTGGGCGATTATGCCCTCCTTCGTGGTTCCGTAATCCCGGGCAAGCTTTGCCGCCCAAACTTCCCTCTCCAAAGGGTTTTTCATTCCCGCAAGAAGATTCACCGCTTCTTTAAGTGCGGAAATCTTGCCCTCCGGCGTTTCCGTGTCGTACTTCGTGTTTATTTTCGAAAGTTCATATTCGGTGGAACCCGCGCTTTGCTCTATCAGCTTTTTGAACCGCGTTCCGCCGAATTTTTTAATATATTCGTCCGGATCCTTCGCATCCGGAATGGTGAGCACCTTTGCCCTTATGCCCACTTCGTCAAGAAGCCCGATGGCGCGTTTCGTCGCCTTCTGTCCCGCTTCATCGGAATCATAAGCAAGCACCGCTTCCTCAACGTAGGAGGATGCCAGCCTGCACTGGTCGGAAGTAAGCGAAGTCCCGAGCGAAGCCACCGCTTCGGTAAATCCCGCCTGATGCATGGCGATAACGTCCATATATCCTTCGCAGAGGATAAGCCTTTCGAGCTTCTGCTTTTTCGCAAAATTGAGAGCGAAAAGGTTTTTCGTCTTTTTGAAAACCGGAGTATCCGGCGAATTATAGTATTTCGGTCCGTCGCCGCTCATTTTCCGCCCGCCGAAGCCGATTACGTTTCCCCTTAAATCGATTATGGGGAACATGACCCTGTCCCGGAAAACGTCGTAATAGTTCCCGCTCTTATTGCTTTTGCGCGAAAGCTGGGCGGCCTCCATATCCTCATAGCGGTAGCCCTTTGAATGGAGCAGATCTGTCAGAGCCGTCCATTCGTCCGGCGCATACCCGAGCCCGAAATGCTTTATGGTCTTGGGCTCGAGCCCTCTCCCGATCAGGTAATCCAGCGCCTGCTTTCCGCTCGGTTTGGTGAGTTCGGAAAAATAAAAGCGTGCGGCTTCCCTGTTCATTTCAAGTATCTTTGTTTTAAGAAGAGCCGTTTTATCCTCGGCGGCGTCCTCCGGAACATTCATTCCGGCGCGCTGGGCAAGGAATTTTATGGCTTCGACATATTCAAGATTCTCTATTCTCCGTATAAATCCGATAACGTCGCCGCCGGCGCCGCAGCCGAAACAATAAAACGACTGGCTTTCCGGATAGACGGTGAAGGAACCGGTTTTTTCGGAATGGAACGGGCAAAGCCCGGTGGAAATACGTCCGCGCTTGCGAAGCTGGACGTAGCTCGAAATTACGGATTCGATATCGCAGTTCATTTTCAGTTCTTCAATAAAACTTTGCGGGATCAAGGCTTTGCCTCCTTTCTGATTTATAGCTCCCCTTGGAGGGGAGCTGTCACGGCAAAGCCGTGACTGAAGGGTGTTATTCTTTCAAACGCTGTTTTACAATTTTGTCAATATAAAGACAGACATTTTCAAAATTATCGTTTATATCTCTATTAAGAAATCTTGTTACAAAAAGTCCCAGGGACTCCATATATTCAGTGCGTTTTTTGTCGTAATTTATTGCATCCTGTTCATAATGCTGCGAACCGTCGATTTCAATAATAAGTTTTGCGGCATCGCAATAAAAATCAACGATATAGTCGCCTATTATTTTCTGACGCCGAAAACGAACGGGATACGAGGAAAGGAATTTATACCAAAGTGTCTTCTCCTCAAAAGTCATGTTGCAGCGAAGTTCTTTTGCCGAATCAAGTAAATTTTTATTTCTTGGAAGCACAGGAGCACCCTTTCGTCAAAACCTTCGGTTTTGCCACCTCCCCTCAAGGGGAGGTTTTTGCTTTTCATTCCCTGCTCCAGCCTTTTGGAACGAAATAGTCGTTATAGAGCTTGATGGCATAGCGGTCGCTCATGCCGCTGATGTAATCGCATACCGCGCGGTCAAGCCCATCGCGCATGGCGATGGCCTGATACTCCGCCGGAAGCGCGTTCGCGTTTTCGAGGAAAAATTCATAAAGCGCTTTGACGAGGGCTTCCGCCTTGTGCTCCTGGGATTTTGCGACCGGGTTTGTATATACGTTGGCGAACATGAATTCCTCGAGGAGCTTGCTCGCTGCGGCAACCTCCGGAGCCATGGCGATATCCTCGCCGGAATTTTCTATTACAGAGGTTATCATTTTTGCGAGGCGGGGGGTCGCTCCCCTGCCGAGGATCTCTTTTACCTCCGCCGGTATATAATCTTCGGTAATAACGCCGGCGCGGACAGCGTCCTCATAATCGTGGTGGGCATACGCAAAATGGTCCGCCAGCTTGACTATGCGTCCTTCGGGGGTATCGGCCTCTTTGCCTTTTGTGTGGCATACTATGCCGTCGCGCACTTCATAGGTAAGATTGAGCCCGTCGCCGTCCCTTTCAAGGATGTCAACGACCCTAAGGCTCTGCTCATAATGTCTGAATCCGCCGGGCGCGACCTCGTTCAGCGCACGTTCGCCCGCATGACCGAAAGGGGTATGCCCAAGGTCATGGCCAAGAGCAATGGCCTCCGTGAGGTTTTCATTAAGGCGGAGCGCCACCGCCATTGTTCTGGCGATCTGGGCAACCTCAAGTGTATGGGTAAGGCGGGTGCGGTAATGGTCCCCCTCCGGGCTGAGGAAAACCTGAGTTTTATGCATAAGGCGGCGGAAGGATTTACAGTGGATTATTCTGTCCCTGTCGCGCTGAAAATCCGTTCTTATATTATCGGATTCCAGCGGGCGGAGCCTTCCCTTTGTTTCTGCCGAAAGGGTCGCCATTTCCGAAAGCGTTTCGCGCTCAAATTGTTCCGTCATTTCACGAACGGTCATTTCTGCCGCCTCCTTTTTTCAAAAAATTTGTTTACATATACTATATACGCCAAAATCCCCGAAAAACCTCTTTTTTTATTAAAATATTCCGAACAAATTTCGAAAATGCGGAAGCCTTCCCAGAGGGGAAGGTGCCGAGTGAAACGAGGCAGAAGAGGGATTTCACCCAAGCCGTTGTTTCACGTTAAGGTCGATACAAGCGCAGGTGTTTTCAAAATTACAGTTAATATCTTTGTTTAGAAAACGAAGAACCTTTATCCCGCATTTTTCAAGATGTTCTGTGCGCCTTCTATCGTATTCTATGGAATCCGGAGTGTAATGCTGTGCTCCGTCAATTTCTATGGCAAGTTTTGCCTTTCTGCAATAAAAATCAACGATATAATTACCGATTACGACTTGGCGGCGAAACGAAACCTCGTAAGAATTAAGAAAATCATACCAAAGGCGTCGTTCCTCGGGCGTCATATTTTTACGGAGTTCGTGGGAATTGCTGCGAAGGTCTTTATTGGATTCATAATTTCTCGGCATCGCTATCCCTCTTTCGTCACGCTTTCGGCGTGCCACCTTCCCCTCTGGGAAGGCTGTTTAGTCATCGTCCAGCTTGAGCACCGCCATAAAAGCTTCCTTCGGAAGCTCGACGGAACCTATGCGGCGCATTTTCTTTTTGCCTTCCTTCTGTTTTTCAAGGAGCTTTTTCTTTCTGGTGATATCGCCGCCGTAGCATTTCGCAAGAACGTCCTTGCGCAGAGCCTTGATGGTTTCGCGGGCGATGATCTTGCCGCCGATGGCCGCCTGTACCGGCACCTCGAAAAGCTGGCGGCTGATGTTGTCGCGAAGGCGTTCGACCATTCTTCTCGCCCTTGGGTATGCGTTATCCGCGAATACCATCATTGAAAGCGCGTCAACCATGTCGCCGTTAAGAAGAATATCGAGTTTCACGAGCTTGCTGGGCTTATAGCCGCAGGGCTCGTAGTCGAAAGATGCGTAACCGCGGGTGCGGCTTTTGAGGGCATCGAAAAAGTCATAGATTATCTCGCCGAGAGGGAGCTCGTAATGCACTTCGCAGCGGTCGGCTTCAAGATAATGGGTGTCTTTATAAATTCCGCGGCGTTCCTGGCAAAGCTCCATAATGCTTCCGATATACTGGGTCGGAGTGAAGATGGAAGCCCGGACGTATGGTTCCTCCGTGGAATCAATGGTCGCCGGGTCGGGGTAGTTCGTGGGGTTGTCCAGTTCGAGAACCGTTCCGTCGTTAAGGTGGAGCTTATAAACAACGCTGGGCGCGGTGGTGATAAGGTCAAGGTTGTATTCCCGCTCGAGGCGTTCGAGAATTACCTCCATATGGAGCAGTCCGAGGAATCCGCAGCGGAATCCGAAGCCCAGCGCCGCGGAGGTTTCCGGCTCGAAGCTGAGGGATGCGTCGTTGAGTGTGAGCTTTTCAAGCGCTTCCCGAAGGTCGCCGTATTTTGCTCCGTCAAGGGGATAGATACCCGCATATACCATCGGGTTTACCTTTTTGTATCCGGGAAGAGCCTCCTCCGCGGGTTTTTCCGCAAGGGTAACGGTGTCGCCGACGGCAGTATCCGCAACGGTTTTGATGGAGGCGGTGATGTATCCGACTTCGCCTGCTTTGAGCACGCCGCTGGGAACAAGCCTTGTGGCGCCCATATAGCCGACCTCGACAACGTCGAATTCCGCGCCGGTGGACATCATTTTAATGCGGTCGCCGGAATGAAGCTCGCCGTCGATAACCCGGACATAAACGATAACTCCGCGGTAGCTGTCATAAATGGAGTCGAAAATAAGAGCCTTCAGCGGGCCGTTGTCGTTGCCCTTCGGCGAAGGAATACCTTCAACAATGGCTTCAAGAACCGCATGGATATTTTCTCCGGTCTTCGCGGAAATCTTCGGGGCATCGAGGGCGGGGATACCGATGATATCCTCGATTTCATGGGCAACCCTTTCCGGATCCGCCGCCGGAAGGTCAATTTTATTTATTACCGGAACAATCTCAAGGTTGTGGTCAACCGCAAGATAGGTGTTCGCAAGGGTCTGTGCCTCAACTCCCTGGGAAGCGTCAACGATGAGCACCGCGCCTTCACAGGCCGCAAGAGAACGGGAAACCTCATAGTTGAAGTCAACGTGTCCGGGGGTATCAATAAGGTTGAAAACATAACTGTTTCCGTCATCGGCGGTGTAATCAAGGCGGACCGCGCGGGATTTGATGGTGATCCCTCGTTCGCGCTCGATATCCATATTATCGAGAAGCTGTTCCTCCATCTCCCTCGGAGTTACCGCCTGGGTATTTTCAAGGATTCTGTCGGCAAGGGTGGATTTGCCGTGGTCGATATGTGCGATTATACAAAAGTTTCTTATGTTGTCGTTCGGCATGGCTCGAAAAAGCACCTCCTGTGCAAATTATACCAGTTTATATTTTACCACCCTTTATTATAGATTACAAATATTTTTTATAATATTATAAGAAAATTTTTGAGAAAATTTCTGTATGGGCGAAGCTATGTGTTCGGCAAATCCTGATTTACCGGTCTGTATGAGGCGTTTTATCATGTGGCTGCAATTATACAAAAACAGTCCCGGCAGGACTTCCTGCCGGGACCGGAACTGTTTTACGAATACCCGCCCTTCGGGCGGTTTTTTATGAATGTATCAGTCGTAATTTACGATAACATATTTTCCTATAAGGGGAAGATCCCTTGCTTCGCGGTTGATTGCACGGACGATGCCCATGACGGTGAAAACGAGAACCGCAACAGAACCTACAACTCCGACTATCCAGCCCAAGAACGGAATGATCATTACTATCCCGCAAAGGAAACCGAACACCGTGAGAAGAATGCTCTGGTTGATATGGTAGCGGAGAAACTTTGAACCCGGCTCGAGGAGAAGCCCGATAATGATAAAAATGAAGTTGAAATAGCAAAGAGCGGAAAGCCAGCGTGTCCTTTCACGGTCCTCGGCGGTAAACATCGCGGTATGGTCGCTCATATCCGGGGCTTTCGTTTTTACTCCGGCGGGTTCGCCGCAAATGGGACAGTAATTATCTCCCTCGGGGATCTGGGTGCCGCATTTCTGACAGAACATAATTAAAACCTCCTTCTCATTATGGTGATATGTTCAAAAAGCCTTCTTTACATAAGAATACAGGATTTTTCTTTAAGAATCAACGCATTAATTCTTAAAGTTTTATTAATATTCCGTTTCTGCTTATTTTTCCATGTAATCCCTGATGATCCCGGCGCAGAATTTCTCAAGGAACCATTCGCAAATGGCGCCAACCGCCTCATCTGTGGTTGCCCAGGATGTCACTATGCGGACGGCACAGCGGTCGCCGGAAAGATGGGATTCGATGAAGCAGCCGAATTCGTTCGAAAGCTCCTCCCCAAGCTTTTCGGGAAGAATGACGAAAATCTGGTTGGTCTGCCATTTCGTATAAAGGTCGAATCCGCACTGCCTGATGGCGCCGACGATTTTTTCCGCGCAGTCGTTTTCGTGCTTCGCCATTTTGAAGAAAAGCCCGTCACGGAAAGCTTCCTCGAACTGTATTCCGACTCCGAATCCTTTTGCAAGAAGAAATCCGTGCTGCTTGATAAGCCAGCGGAGATGATCCGTAGCAAAGGTATCCGTAAAAACGAGCGCTTCGCCGAAAAGAAGTCCGTTTTTGGTGCCGCCGATATAGAAAGCGTCGCAAAGCTCCGCAATATCCGCAAGGTCAACGTCGTTTTCCTTCGCCATAAGCGCGGAACCGAGCCGCGCGCCGTCCATAAAGAGATAAAGGTCATGCGCTTTGCAGTATTCGGAAATGGCGGCAAGCTCCGCCTTGCTGTAAATGGTTCCAAGCTCGGTGGACTGGGAAAGATAGACCAGCTTCGGGACGACCATGTGTTCGCCGCCGTGGAAGCTGACCGCGGAATCAATGAGCTCGGGGGTAAGTTTTCCGTCGATGCCGGAGGGAACGTCTATTACTTTGTGCCCGCTGTATTCGATGGCGCCGGTTTCATGAACGTTGACATGACCGGAAACGGCCGCGATTACCGCTTCATAGCTGTTGCGGAGGAATGCGGAAATCGCGATTACGTTCGTGGGTGTTCCTCCCGCAAGGAAGGCGACCTCCGCTTCGGGCGCATTGCAAAGCGAGCGGATCATATCCGCCGCGGCTTTTGAATGTTTATCCGCGCCGTAGGGAAGATTCGTTTCGCTGCAGCGGGTAAAAAGCGACTGGATTATAAAGGGATGCGCCCCCTCGGAATAATCGTTCCTGAAACTGTATTTATCAACTTCGTTTGCGGTATACAAATTCAAAGACCCCCAAAAATCGGTTTATGAAATCAGTATATCACAACATTTGCACGAATTAAAGACGATTTTGTAAAAATTTCAGATTCTTTCGTCATTTTAACAGAAAATTACGTTATTATTTCTACACCTTCGGCATTGAAATATGTGATGGTAAAATGATAGAATATATGTGTATAAGTACGCAAGCCCGCTTTCTCCGAACGGAGAAGCAGATGAACTCTTTACAGTAAAAAGGAGAAATTTATGGCAAAAAAACAAAACCCGCTGGAGCTTCCGGTATATCTTTTCCATCAGGGAACCAACTACCGCGCATACGAATTCCTCGGCGCGCACAGGATAAAAGGAAGCCGCAAAAAAGGAGTTATGTTCAGAACGTGGGCACCCAACGCAAGATCCGTTTCCGTTGTGGGCGACTGGAACTACTGGTCTTCGGGCGCGGACCCCATGCATAAAATAAGCGACGGCGTTTGGGAATGCCGCGTTGACGGGCTCGAGGATTACGCCCGCTATAAATTCGCCATCGAAACCCCGCAGGGGAACACAGTGCTCAAATCCGACCCCTATGCTTTTCATACCGAAACAAGGCCGGATACTGCTTCCCTCCTGTGCTCGCCAAAATATGCCTGGAGCGATAAAAAATGGCTTGAGCATCGCAAAAAATGGGATATGTACCGCAGCCCGGTCAATATATACGAGGTTCACCTCGGCTCATGGCGCCGCTATCCGGACGGCAACTTCTTCGATTACAGAAAAACCGCCGACGAGCTTGCCGCATACGCAAAAGAGATGAACTATACCCACGTGGAACTCCTTCCCGTTACGGAACACCCCTTCGACGGTTCCTGGGGATACCAGTGCCTCGGATATTTCGCCCCAACCAGCCGCTACGGGAAACCCGAAGATTTCATGTATTTCGTTGATACCATGCATAAAAACGGCATAGGCGTCATTATGGACTGGGTCCCCGCGCATTTCCCCAAGGATGAAACGGGTCTTGCGAATTTTGACGGCGCACCCTGCTATGAATATAAAAACCCGCTTATGGGCGAACGCGAGGAATGGGGAACCAAGGTCTTCGATTTCGGCAGAAACGAAGTTCGCTGCTTCCTCGCTTCCTCCGCAATGTACTGGATAGAAAAATATCACATAGACGGAATCCGCGTTGACGCGGTTTCCTCAATGCTTTACCGTGATTACGGTAAAAACGGCAACGAATGGGAACGCAACCAGTTCGGCGGAAGGGAAAATATCGAAGCCATCGGTATGCTTCGGGATATCAATACCGCCGTAAACAGGGAATACCCCGGCGTTATGATGGTCGCGGAAGAATCCACCTCTTTCCCGATGGTTTCCCGCCCTGCCGCTGACGGCGGACTCGGCTTTAATTTCAAATGGAACATGGGCTGGATGAACGATACCCTCTCCTATATGTCCCTCGACCCCATTTACCGCCAGCATCACCACAACAAGCTCACCTTCGGAATGATGTACGCCTTTTCCGAAAACTTCATACTTCCCTTCTCCCATGACGAGGTCGTCCACGGAAAATATTCCCTCATCGGAAAAATGCCCGGTGAATATGACCAGAAATTCGCCGGGCTCCGGGCGCTTTTTGCATATATGCTCGGCTTCCCGGGAAAAAAGCTTCTGTTTATGGGACAGGAATTCGGTCATTTCATCGAATGGGACGAAAAAAAGGAACTGGATTGGTTCCTGCTCCAGTATGAAAGCCATTGGAAACTCCAGTCCATGGTGAAGGAACTGAACAGACTTTATAAAGCATATCCCGCGTTCTGGGAAGATGACCAGAGCTGGGAAGGCTTCCAGTGGGCAAGCTGCGATGAAGCAGACCGCAATGCCCTCGCCTTCAGAAGAATCGCGAAGGACGGAAACCAGCTTCTCTTCGTCTTTAACTTCTGCCCAAACGAATACCGGAATTTCAAAGTCGAAGTCACCGACGGTTCCTATTGGAAAGAAATCTTTTCCACCGATGAAAAATGCTACGGCGGTTCCGGAAATTACGAAAACGGCATAAGACAGTATTATTACCACGGCGGCAGAGCCGTTATAAGCACCGATATGGCGCCCCTTTCCGCAGCGATTTTTAAGATGTTCTGAATTTAAAGCCTTCCTCTCAAGGGGAGGCCTTTGAAGCTTGTCAAATACTCCAAGGAGGTCGATATACTTGCGTAAAAAAATGATTGCAATGCTTTTGGCCGGCGGCCAGGGCAGCAGACTCTATGTCCTCACAAAGGACCTTGCCAAACCGGCGGTACCCTTCGGCGGGAAATACAGAATAATTGATTTCCCCCTTTCAAACTGCGTGAACTCCGGAATAGATACCGTCGGAATCCTTACGCAGTATGAACCCTTCGAGCTTTCCGAATATATCGGAAACGGTCAGCCCTGGGACCTTGACCGCATGGGAGGCGGCGCTTTCGTTCTTCCTCCTTATCAGCGCAACACCGGAAGGGACTGGTATAAGGGCACCGCAAACGCCATTTACCAGAATCTCCGCTTCATCGAGCGCTATGACCCGGAATACGTCGCGATCCTTTCCGGCGACCACATCTATAAGATGGATTACGCCGCCATGCTCGAGGAGCATATCAGAAAAGGCGCGGCAGTCACCGTTGCGGCGCTCAAAGTTCCTCTTTCGGAAGCTTCCCGCTTCGGCGTGATCATCGCCGACGAAGAGGGCTGCATCACCGAATTTGAGGAAAAACCCGCCAACCCCAGAAGCGACCTCGCCTCCATGGGTATCTATATCTTCTCCGCGGATAAACTCAAAAAATATCTTACCGAGGACGAAGCCGACCCCGCTTCCGAAAACGACTTCGGCAAAAACGTGCTCCCCAATATGCTCGCCGCGGGCGAAAAAATGGCAGTTTATGCATTTGAAGGATACTGGAAGGATGTCGGCACCGTCGATTCCCTTTGGGAAGCGCATATGGATCTCCTCGAAGCCAGCGATCTCAATCTTTATGACAACAACTGGAAGATTTACAGCCGCAGCCCGGTGATGCCTCCCCATATGGTTGAAGCCGGCGCGGAAATCACTTCCTCTATGGTCACCGAAGGCTGCACCGTCGGCGGAAAGGTCGAAAAATCCGTTCTCTTTGCCGGCGTCGAGGTTGAAGCCGGCGCGGAGGTAATCGAAAGCATCGTTATGCCCGGTGCCGCAATCAAAAAAGGCGCAAGGGTCATACGCTCCATAATAGGCGAAAACGCTGTTGTTGAAGCCGGCGCAGCGGTCGGCGAACCCGGCGGAAAAATCGCCCTTATCGGTCCCGGCGCGACCGTTGATGCGAATACAGTCCAGCCCGCCGGCGCGATCTTCGGAAAGGAGGCAAAATAATGAAAAACGATATCCTCGGAATCATCGTATGCAATATGCATGACGACCTTATCCCCCAGCTTACCGCCAACAGGACCCTCGGTTCCATTCCCTTCGGCGGAAGATACCGTATGATCGACTTTGCCCTTTCCAATATGACGAACTCCGGAATTTACAACGTCGGACTCGTTCCCAGCAAGAACTACCAGAGCCTTATGAATCACGTGGGCAACGGTCAGGAATGGGATATGTCCCGCAAAAACGGCGGTCTTTCCATTCTTCCTCCCTATGCGGGCGAGCGCGGCGTTTACCGCGGCAGAATGGAAGCCCTTTACGGCATCCGTGAATACATAAAAGCGAGCTGTGCCGCCAATGTCGTCCTCAGCGACAGCGACGTAGTCGCAAATATCGACCTTCGTCCCGTTATTGAGCAGCACGAAAAGAGCGGCGCAGATATCACCCTCGTTTATAAACGGAGCGAGGTTTTCCGCGAGAAAAAACAGTCCGCCGCGCTTTTCTTTGATGATTACGGCAAGCTGCTCGACCTCTATCTCAATCCGGAACTCGACGGTATCCAGAACATCTATCTCGATATCGCAATCATCAGGAAGCCCCTCCTCGACGAACTCATCGCCGAATGTGCGAGCAAGGATGAGCACAGCTTCGTCCATAGCGTGCTCATGGCGAAAAAAGGCGTGCTCAACATTCGCGGATATCTTTTCGACGGTTACTGCAACAAGCTCACCGGGCTTCGCAACTATCTTGATTCCAGCCTCGCGCTGCTCAATCCGGAAGTCAGAAAATCTCTTTTCCCTGCGGAAAGACCTATTTACACCCGGGTACGCGACCAGGTTTCCGCGAAATACGGCGAAAACGCAAAGGTTTCCGAAACTCTCGTAACCGACGGCTGCCATATCGATGGCGAAGTCGAAAAGAGCGTGCTCTTCCGCGGCGCTTCCATCGCAAAGGGCGCGAAGGTCAAAGGCTGCGTGCTCATGCACAATACTTCCGTCGGCGAAGGCGCGGCTCTCGAATGGGTAATCACCGATAAAAACGTGGTCATCTCCGCCGGAACCCACCTCGCCGGTTCCGAAAAGTATCCTCTCTATATCCCGAAGGATACGGTGCTCTAATAAAAAGACCCCCTTGTCAAAGGGGGCTGTCAGCGAAGCTGACTGGGGGATTCTTTATAAATATGCTATTCGCAAAAGGAATCCCTCCGACCTCGCTTCGCTCGGCCACCTCCCTTTAACAAGGGAGGCAAAGAATTGAGGAGGAATTTTAATGAACGTACTTTTTGCGGCAAGCGAAGCAAGACCTTTCATTGCTTCCGGCGGACTTGCGGACGTCATAGGCGCGCTTCCGAAGGCACTCAACGGCGCCGGCTGCGACTGCCGGGTCATACTCCCGCTCTATTCCGATATTCCCGAAAAATTCCGCGGGGATTTGCACCGCATAGCGGAAATCAACGTAAGGCTCGGCTGGCGCGATCTTTACTGCGGACTTTACGAAACAGTCCTCGGCGGCGTCACCTTCTACTTTGTCGATAACGAATACTATTTCAAACGCTCCGGAATTTACGGGCATTTTGATGACGGCGAACGCTTTGCCTATTTTTCAAAGGCCGTCCTCGAATGCGCGAAGATAATGGATTTTGAACCGGAGATCATTCACTGCCACGACTGGCAGACCGGTCTTATCCCGACCTTCCTTCGGGTTTTCTATCATGATGACCCAAAGCTTTCCGGCATCAAGACCATTTTCACCATACATAATATTCAGTATCAGGGAAATTACGATATGTACCTTGCGGAGGATATCCTCGGGCTTTCCGAAAGCAAGCGCACCCTCGTGGAATATGACGGCAGATGCAACTATATGAAAGCCGCCATCGACCAGTGCGATGCAATTTCCACCGTAAGCCCCACCTATGCGGAGGAGATCCAGGATCCCTGGTTCGCCTGGGGGCTCGACCGCCTTCTCAGGGAAAGAAAATACAAACTCGCCGGAATCCTCAACGGCATAGATACCGAAAGCTACGATCCTTCCACCGACAAGGATATTCCCGCGACCTTTTCCAAGTTTGACCTTTCCGGCAAGGCAAAATGCAAAGCTGAGCTCCAGAAGGAGCTTGGTCTTGAGGTTGACCCCAACGCCATGGTCATCGGCATGGTCGGAAGGCTCGTTTCACACAAAGGTCTTGACCTTGTACGCGCGGTCTGCGACAGGATCCTTGAGATGCCGGTACAGATCGCCGTTCTCGGAAGCGGAGAATCCGCCTTCGAGGGCTTCTTCCGCTATATGCAGGAAAGATATCCCGGCAGGGTCAGCTTCGTCTGCGGATTTATTCCTCCCCTTGCAAGAAGAATTTACGCCGGTTCGGACGTTTTCCTTATGCCCAGCAAAAGCGAACCCTGCGGCCTTGCCCAGATGATTTCCCTCCGCTACGGAACGATCCCGATAGTGCGCGAAACCGGCGGACTCAAGGATTCCATCAGTGACCTCGGCGGCTTTAAAGGCAACGGATTCACCTTCCAGACCTATAACGCGGACGATATGCTCGATGCGGTGCACCGCTCCTTCAGCCTTTACTGCAAAGGCGAAAGATGGAAGGAAGCCGTGCTCAACGCCCTTTCCTGTGATTTCAGCTGGAGCCGCAGCGCCCATGCATACACCCGCCTTTATGAAGCCGTCCTCGGCAGAAAAGTCTGAACGGAATAAAACGAAAAAATCCCGTCCGGAATGGGCGGGCGTCCGTAAAACAGTTACAGTCCCGGCAGGACTTCCTGCCGGGACTGTTCTTGCGTGCATTACAGCCATATGACCAAACAGACCGAACGATCAGACAAATTTGGATTTGGCGGTATGCTTTGAGAAAAAAACGGATTTGAAATCAACAATATTTCAAACTCGTGTTGTTCAATATACCTCCTTGCATTGCTATAATGGCATTGTAAAAAACAAAAGGAGGTTCCTGAAGTGAACACAGACAAAATTATTGCAGAATCCATCGCAAAGGACTATGCGCCTAAAGAAAATTCTAAAATCAAGGCTTTGAAAAAACTGGATAACCGAGCAAAACTGCCTGCCATTATTTTTGTATATTCTTGCGGCATCGTATCCGCCCTCGTTTTCGGTACCGGAATGTGCCTGGCAATGCAGGTTATCGGCAACAGCATGGTGCTCGGCATCATTATCGGCATCATCGGTCTTATCGGTTGCGGTATGAATTACTCGATTTATAAGAAGATGCTGGAAAAGGGCAAGGCAAAGTATGCATATGAAATCGTCCGGCTCGCCCGCGAAATCGCAGATGAGTAAACGAATCCCGCAAGGTAAGGAGTGGTGATGTGAATAAATCCGAAAGCAAATATTTTAATACTGCCACGAAAATGGACCTTGCCTTGATTTCATTGCTGAAAAAGAAACCATTTGAGTACATCACTGTAAGCGAGATTTGCAAAACGGCAGGAGTCAACCGTTCTACCTTTTATCTGCATTACGAAACTATCAGTGATTTGCTGAATGAAACGATGAGATACTTGATCAACGATTTTCGTTCCTGTTTTTCAACAGATACGATAGACTTTACAAAATGCGACCAAAACGAATTGGTTTTTATATGCGATAAATACCTGACTCCATATCTCACATATATCAAAGACCATAGAGAGGTATTCGGTACAGCAGTATCGCACAATAAAACTCTGGGATTTGAAGATACATACAAGCGATTATTTGATAATATATTCAATCCGATTTTGGACAGATTTCATTACCCGGCATGCGACAGGCAGTATGTAATGATGTACTATCTGAACGGTATCAACGCCATAATCCTTGAATGGCTGAAAAACGATTGCGACAAGCCAATTGCAGAAATATCCGATATCATATCGGTCTGCATTTTCGGACTTAAAAAACAGTGATAAATTTCGGTTTGTAAAACAGATATAATGCTCACTTCCATACGCTTTTCGGTGCAGTGCGTCATATGCGTTTTTATACCGTACCAAAGCCCCCTTTTACACAAGGGATCCTTTCCGAAACCGCTGATTATTGCAAAAATCCGACCTGTGACAGAAACCATAGGTCGGATTTAACTTTTTTACGGGCCATTTGCCGCACCGAGGTAAAAAACACGGTTTGCGGGGAAAGGCTTTATTTTCTTAAATAAAAACCATATTACTTCACTTTGGTCAGGGGGTCGATGAATTTACCGTTTTCCTTCATGGCAAAATGGAGATGCGAAGCTTTATCCACCTCTGCGAGGTTCGTTTCTCCGAGGGTTCCGATAACGTCGCCGGCTTTTACCTCGTCGCCGGCCGCAACGGAAACTTCCGGTGAAAGACCGCTGTAAATGCTCGTGATTCCGTCCTCATGGGAAATTTCCACTACCGTTCCCCAAAGAGGGTCCTTCGTCACGGAGGTTACCTTGCCGTCCGCGGCGGCTTTGATTTCCGTGCCCGCTTCTCCGGCGATGTCGATCCCGTCATGGGTGCGCCATTCTCCGAGGGCTTCGTATTTCACAAGCTCGCCGGAGCTGTGATTGCCGATGATCTCGCCGTCAATGGGCATTGTGAATCCGGAGTTTTTATTGATAAAGTTGAAAGTGCTCTCCTCCGTGGCGGAGTTTTTCTCTTCCTCCTCGATTTTCACGTCCTCTTTGGGCTTGCCGACGTCCTCCGCGGCGAAAATGGATTCACCCGCGTCATAGCTTTCATCGGAAATCACACGGTTTTCAGCCTTCGGGACGTCCTCCTGTTCATTGATGGAGCTGATGGTTCGGTCAACGGTGACCCATGCCGCCGCAACCGCACCGATAAGGCAAACCGCCAGCGCGGCATAGAACCCTTTTCCGGCAAAAAAGCCGCCGATGCCGCTTTTTTTATTATTTTTCATTTGATATGACCACCTTTTTTAAAAAAATCCTTTGGTCATATTTTTGCCGCGGTAAATTTTTTTATTCCCGCGGCAAAATGAAAAATATGGTTTTTCGTTGTATTTAAAATAAAAAAACACCCCCGTCAAACGTAAAATCCTGCTGAATCAGCCGAAAAAACGGGAGCGCTTCTTCATGAAGCGCTCCCGCGGGCGTTTTATCATTCGTTCCATTCCCGGACGTTTCGGATTATCCATTGGGCAAGCTCGGGGATTCCCTCGCCGGTTTTCGCGGAAATAAAGATGATTTCGATATCGGGATTACGCATTTTGGCGTATTTTTCAACTTTTTCCGTATCAAAATCAAAATAATCGAGGACGTCGGTTTTGTTTATCACAAGAAGGTCGCAGGCTTCATACATAAGGGGATATTTGAGAGGCTTGTCATCGCCTTCCGGAACGGAAAGTATGGTCATGTTTTTTGAAGCTCCGGTATCAAATTCCGCCGGACAAACAAGGTTGCCCACGTTTTCGAGCACCACGAGGTCGAGCCCTTCCGTGCCGAGCTCCCCAAGTCCCTGGCGGGTCATATCCGCGTCAAGATGGCACATTCCGCCGGTGTGTATCTGGATGGAGCGCACTCCGGCCTTTTGCATAGCCTCTGCGTCAACGGCGGAATCAATATCCGCCTCCATGACCGCCCAACACAGCTTTCCGGAAAATTCCTTCGCAAGGGCTTTCAGTGTCGTGGTTTTTCCGGAACCCGGTGAGGACATCACGTTAAGGAGAAAGGTTTTTTCCTCCCGGAGCTTTCGGCGGAGCATATCCGCCTCCTTATTGTTATCCTCAAAAACGCTTTGTTTTACTTCGATTATGCGAATTTCTTCCATCAGCTCTGTTCCTCCCAAATTTTAAGGTCCATATTGTAATCCTTCATGAAATATTCGTGGAGGTCAGAGCGCATGGGCATGGTCTGTTTGAGCTTTATAACGTCAAAGTCGCAGCGGCTCTTACAGATCCCGCAGCCAACGCAGATTTCCTGATTGATAACTACTTTTCCGTCCTCGCCAAAGCTGATTGCCTCAACGGGGCAGCCGTTTTTGCCGTTAAGACATTTTTTGCAGCCGATGCATTTCGTTCTGTCCGGAACGGCTGTCCAGCCGGCAGGATGGAAACGGTGACGCTCTTTGGGGGTCGCGTTCCTCGCAAGGCGTATGGCAATGCAGCAGCAGGGACAGCAAAAGCAAATCTCGAGGAATTTGTCCATCTGGTCGTTGCGGATTCCCCAAAGGAGCTGTTCGACCTCAACCCAAACGGCCTGTCCCATAAGCCCGTATTCGGCGGCTTTATCGACCCTTGCACAGGCTTCCTCATAAGTAAGCTGCCTTCCGAGTCCGTGTTTTTCGATAATTCTTCCCGCCTCACCGAGAAAAAGGCAGCCCACGTCATGGGGAAAGTCCTTGCAGTCGTTGGCTTCGCGGCAAAGGCAGGAATCCATTCCTCCGATGAAAGAGGCGTTTTTGAGGGATTTTTTTATAAGCTCCATCGGAACGACGACCTTCCGGCTCTCCTCGGTTATATCCACGTTGAGTGGCATAACAACGGTGGAGGTATGGGTTTCCATATCCGGCGAAAGCATTATCCCCTTTTTATATATTTCAGCCTTTTTGCCGCCTTCCTTCATCCAAACGGAAAATTTCACGAACATTTTGTAAAGCTTCAGCGCAAGGGGCCAGCGGGTGCCGCTCATGTAAATGACGTGTTCCTTCAGCCAGTTGTAAATGCCAAGACCGTTGCTTTTATTTTTATACGGCGGAAAAGGAACTTCCTTGCGGTCGAGCCTTTCCCGGTCGAGATAAAGGACGTTCCCCTGTTCGTCAATATTGCTTGCCTGTTTTTTGATTTCTTCCATAAATACCTCTTTTGCCGTCAATATCCTATTTCCTTGATAACAAGGTTTTTCCCCGGAACGGAAAGAAGCCTGAGCTCCGCCTTTTCAAAAAGCGGAAGGCTGTCCGTCGCGGCAGGAAAAAGCTTTTCAAGAAAAACAGGAACAAAGGTGGATTCCGTACCGACTTCGAGAGTGACGTGCTTTACGGCGGAAATTCCGTTTTGCCCGGCAACCTCGGTCACTTTCTTTACAACCTGACAAAGAACGCCAAGTTCATGCATCGTCATCACCCTCAATTTTTAAACATATAGAATGTATATATCACCGAATTGTGTTGGTTTTGTGAATAACGTTGAACAAATGTTAAAAAAGGCGTTTTTTCCCAAAAAACGGGCAGTTCCTCTTTATAAATGATAATATTTTAAAAATATTTGCAAATAATACCAAAAGCATATTGCAATTCCTACAAAAAAGGTATAATATAAAATCAGAAAGACCGAAAGGTCGTTTTATACAAGGAGGATCAAAATTTTGGAAAAACGTTTTGTCTATGTGGATAACGCCGCAACGACTCCCATATCCAAAGAAGTTCTCGATGCGATGATGCCCTGGCTCACCGAAGGCTACGGCAACGCTTCAAGCATATATTCAAAAGGCCGCGAGGCCGGCTGGGCTCTCAAAAAAGCCCGCGAGGACGTGGCAGCCGTCATCGGCGCGGATCCCCTCGAGGTTTATTTCACCTCCTGCGGTTCCGAATCCGATAACTGGGCGCTCAAAGGCGCAATGCAAACCCTTGCCAAAAGAGGCAAAAAACATATAATCACCTCTGTTTTCGAACACCACGCGATTCTTCATACCTGCAAGGCTCTCGAAAAACAGGGATTTGAAGTGACCTATCTCCCCGTTTATGATAACGGGCTCGTAAAACCGGAGGACGTCGAGGCGGCTATTCGCCCCGATACGGGACTCGTTTCCATCATGTTCGCCAATAACGAAATCGGAACGATCCAGCCCATCGCCGAAATCGGCAAAATCTGCCGCGAGCATAAAGTATGGTTCCATACCGATGCTGTTCAGGCAATGGGTCACGTCAAAATCGACGTGAACGAGCTTAACGTAGATATGCTTTCCCTTTCCGGACATAAGATACACGCCCAGAAGGGCATCGGAATGCTCTACGTCAAAAAAGGCGTTGTGCTCCCGAACCTTATCGACGGCGGCGGCCAGGAAAGAGGCAAACGCGCCGGAACGGAAAACATCGCCGCTATAATCGGCTTTGCCAAAGCGATGCAGATAGCAAGCGAAAATATCGAGGAACGCGCCGCGAAAACAAAGGCTCTCCGCGAAAGGCTTATCGACGAAATTCTTAAAATCGACCATACCCGTCTTAACGGCGACAGAGAAAACCGTCTTCCCGGCAACGTAAACATCTCCATTGAGGGTATCGAGGGCGAAAGCCTTCTTCTGAGCCTCGATATGCTCGGAATCTGCGCGAGCTCCGGTTCCGCCTGCACTTCCGGTTCTCTCGATCCGAGCCACGTTCTGCTTTCTCTCGGACTTGTTCACGAAACCGCCCACGGTTCCCTGCGCATCAGCCTCGACGACAGCAATACCGATGAGGACGTCGATTATATACTCGAGGTCCTTCCCGGAATCGTCGAAAGACTTCGCGCCATGAGCCCCCTTTGGGAATCCATGATGAAAGGCGAAAACAAAAAAGTTCCCATGATGCACTAATAATTGCGCCCCTTGTTAAAGGGGAGAGGGCCGCATCGCGTAAGCGGTGGCGAGGGGATTCTTCATAAAATTACCGGTAATTGCAGAATGAATCCCTCCGTCTTTTTTAACCGCAAACGGTTAAAAAATCCACCTTCCTTTGACAAGGGAGGCTTCATATTAACAAAATCCCTTGCATAAAATCGGAGGAAAAACAAATGTTATATTCTGAAAAAGTATTCGACCATTTTTCAAATCCCCGCAACGTCGGTGAAATCGAAGACGCAAACGGCGTCGGAGAAGTCGGCAACGCAAAATGCGGCGATATTATGAAAATGTATCTTAAAATCGAAAACGGAATCATCGTTGACGTAAAATTCAAAACCTTCGGCTGCGGCGCCGCAATCGCGACCAGCTCCATGGCAACCGAAATGATAAAAGGCAAATCCATTGACGACGCACTCAAACTCACCAACAAAGCCGTTGTTGAGGCTCTCGACGGACTTCCGGCAGTAAAAATCCATTGCTCCGTCCTTGCCGAACAGGCTGTAAAATCCGCTCTTTCCGATTATTACACCCGTCTCGGAATCGATCCTCTTCCCATCGTTGGTCCCATCGGCGTTGTTGAGTGTGAAGAATAATTCATACCCCCCGAAAGGAGAATGTATAATGAGAATTTACCATTGCGAAGGCTGTGACAAAATCCTGCTCAACCTCGGCGAACAGAACGGCACCCTCGGCAAAACCGAGCTTATTCCCGGTTCCGTTGATGCCGCAACCGAAAAACACGTTCCCGCCGTTGCCGTTGAAGGCGACAAAGTAACCGTAAAAATCGGTGAAGTCACCCACCCCATGCTTCCGGAACACTACATTCAGTGGATCCTTCTTGAAACCAAAAAGGGCTTCCAGATCAAATATCTCGAAGCAGGCGATGCACCCGAGGCAACCTTTGTCGTAACCGACGACGAGCCCGTTGCCGTTTATGAATACTGCAACCTCCACGGACTTTGGAAAAAAGAACTTTAATTAATGCTTATTAAAAGGTGCCTTTCCGCAAGGCACCTTTTTACTTTTAAAAACCTCGGCTTTGAAATCCCGTTTCCCCTTATTTTACATATCTTTTATAAAAAACAACAGAGTTTTTACATTTTCTTAACTACTTTTCAGAAAAAATGGTGTAAAATATTCAAAGCAGTAATAAAATGAAAGGGGATTTTCGCTTTGTTCGGATATATAAAGCCCTATCGTCCGGAACTCAAAATCCGTGAAGCGGAAGAATACCGTTCAATTTACTGCGGGCTTTGCCGGGAACTCGGCAAAAGCTACGGCATTTTCGCCCGTATGACTTTGAGCTATGACTTCGCCTTTATGGCGATGTTTTTTATGTCCCTCGACGGGGATATCAGCCCTTCCTTCGAGCATTGCCGCTGCATGGCCCACCCTTTCAGAAAGCAGTGCCGCTGCTGTGAAAACCGGGCTGTTTCCCTTGCGGCAAAAGCTGCGATGATACTCACTTATTATAAGTTCAAAGATGACCTTGCGGACAGAGGATTTTTTAAAAAAATCCGTGCGGCGGTTCTTTTGCCGTTTGCCGCTTCCGCAAGGAAAAAGGCTCTTTCCTCCGGCGAAACGGCGGTAAAAATTGATGAAGCCGCAAATAATATGATGACAAGCCAGCGGGAAATCGAAGAACGGAGATCACCTCTTGCCGATGAAGCGGCCGAACCCACGGCAAAATTCCTCGAGGAACTCATGGCGCTCAACGCCAAAGCGGAAAACGAAAGGGTGCTCCGGCGGTTCGGATATCTTCTCGGGCGATATATTTATCTCTGCGATGCGCTGGATGACCTTGAGGACGACCGAAAAAAACAAAATTACAATCCTTTTATCTTCGGCGGCGAGGATTCCGTTCAAAGCGCAAAAGCCGCACTTTTTATGACCTCCGCGGAGCTTTCGGATGACCTCGGTCTTCTGGAGCTTGACAGATATAAGGAAATAGTGGAAAATATAGTATGTATGGGGCTTCGCTCCGAAGTAGAAAGAATAATAAATAAAAAAGGGGGAGAACATAACGGATAATCCATATAAGGTGCTCGGTGTTTCTGAAACGGCCACTGATGACGAAATCAAAAAAGCATACCGCGATCTCGTTCGCAAATACCATCCGGATAAATACGTTGATAATCCCCTCGCGGACGTTGCTTCGGAAAAAATGAAGGAAATAAACGCCGCCTATGACCAGATCCAGAAGGACCGCAAGGCCGGAAGAACCTCCTACGGCGGCTATAACAGCGGAAGCTATAACGGAGGCTATAATTCCGGCTACGGAAACAGCTACGGTCAAAGCTATAACGGAACGAGCCAGTTCGCGGATATCCGCCGGCTTATTTCTCAAAACCGCATTGCCGAAGCGGAAGAACTCCTTGACGGCGTTCCGGAATATAAGCGCACCGCGGAATGGTATTTCCTCAAGGGCAGCGTATATTACCGCCGGGGCTGGCTCAACGAAGCCGCAAGGCATTTCCAGCGGGCATACCAGATGGAGCCCGGCAATGCCGAATACGCTTCCGCATGGCAGCGCATGGCCTATCAGCAGCAATACGGTTCTTCCCCGGGAAGGACCGCTCAAACCGGAGTTTACGGCTGTGACTGCTGCGACTGCTGCGCCGGAATGATGTGCCTCGATTGTCTTTGCAGAGGGTGCTGATTTATCCCTCCGCCGGGGGATTATGACCCCGTTGAATTTTTTTTAGGAAAGGAGAAACGCTATGACAAAAAAGAGCCAAAAGGTCGCCCTTTGCGGAATGATCGCCGCGCTTTGCACCATGCTTATGTTCATGACGGGCGTTTTCCCTTTCGCAACCTACGCAATGCCCGCTCTCGCAGGACTTCTTATGGTGGCGGTGGCGGTCGAAACCGGCGCAAGCTGGGCTTTCACCCTCTATGTTGCTGTTTCGATACTTTCCATGATAATGACTCCTGATAAAGAAGCCATGCTCATGTTCATAATGTTCTTCGGGCATTACCCCATAACGAAATTCTGGCTCGAAAAAATAAAGTTCAAGCCCTTTTCCTGGCTTCTCAAAGTGATTTGCTTCAACGTATGCGTCGTTATCGCGTATCTCATCATAATTTTCGTTTTCCAGATGCCGGATATCCTCAGTGATTTCGGCGATTTCGGAAAATATTCCGTGCTCATACTGCTTGGGCTCGGAAATCTGCTTTTCTTCGTTTACGATTTTGCGCTGACCCAGATAATGCGGGTCTATGTTTACGTTTTCCGCCCTAAGTTCCTTCGGAGAAGCGCAAAATAAACAAAAAAACGCCCGTCAATTCAGGGCGATATCCGTAAAACAGTTAAAGGTCGTGCATCAGCTTCGATGCACGACCTTTTTGTATGCATGGTTTCGGGCGGGAACTCCCCAACAAAATAACGGCGGCAAATTCGGCACCATGGCAAAATCTTGCTCTAAAGCGGCGGTTTTGGGGAAATGCTCCCTCCGCCTGTCAGAAAAACCGATAATTCCGCAGCCCTGAAAATATATTGATGTTAAATTATGACCTGCTGAATAAATCTTCCATCCGCTGTTCCGGATTACCGTCGATTTTGAACAGGCGAACATAATCTGTAAAGCCTTGGTCCATTTCAGCCCGACATTAAGAACACATCAGCAAAAGTATCCCAAATCAATTCTGTACGGGATTTTATTCCGGTTTATATCCCCGTATGAACGTTTTGAAAAAGCGCACTCCTTCCGCAAGGGCAGAAAGGCTCATGTTTTCATTCACCCCATGACAGGCGGCATTTTGCTCGTTGGTTATGCGTACCGGGGTAAAACGCACCGCGTTTTCCGTAAGGGCATGAAAATGGCGGCAGTCCGTGGCGCCCATCATAACGTAGGGCGAAATTCCCGCATCCGGGAACTGCCTGCGGATACATTCCGAAAGATACGCGTATTCCCTTGAACGGATATCCGAAACCGGCGAAGCATCGCGCTTTTGAATGACCTCGATTTCGAGGTCGTATTTTTTTGCGTATTTCAAAAGGACCCCAAGGCTTTCCTCACAGCCCTGATGCACGCTGGTGCGAAGGTTCGCAATGAGATACGGTTCCTTCGGGATCACGTTCGGCGCGTCGGAACCTTCCATCATGGTAAAACAGCAGGTGGTGGAAAGAATCGCCTCGCCGAATGGCGAAACGAGAGGCATCAGCTTCAGAAGAAGCGGTCTTGAAAGCCATATATTGCCGAAAAGCAGCCTCATCCCGAAACCGAAGGAAGGCGCCATGGAACGGAACATCTCCTCCGCTTCCGGTATAAGGTGCTTTTTGAAGGGGCGTTTTCTCTCGATTTCGTTCGCAAAGGCAAAAAGCCTTGCGGCGGGGGTATTCCTCGGCGGGGTGCTGCTGTGTCCGCCTTTGCCCCTTGCGGTTATTTTGACGTCCATATATCCCTTTTCCGTAACTCCGATAACCGCATACTGCCTGTCCATTCCGGCGATGGGTCTGTCGATGACCGCGCCGCCCTCATCAATGACTATGGCGAGCCTGATGCCCTTTTCCTCGAGATAACCGACAGCGGCGGATGCGCCTTCGCCGCCGGTTTCCTCATTTGAGGAATATTCAAGGTAAACGTCAACCGGCGGAACAAAGCCCTCCCCGATGAGTTCCTCCAACGCCTCAAGCTCGGTAAACATGGTCCCCTTGCAGTCAAGAGTGCCGCGGCCATAGATTTTCCCGTCTATGACTTCGCCGCTGAAAGCGGGAACGACCCAGCCTTCGTCCGAAGCGGGAACCACGTCCTGATGCCCCATAAGGAGAATGGGCTTTTTATCCGGGTCTTTCCCTTCCCAGCGGTAAAGGAGAGTCCCGCCGAGGACGGTTTTTTCAAGTGTATTGTGAACATTCGGGAAAAGCCTTTCCAGCTCCCTGTGGAATTCATGAAAATCCGAAAGATCCTCTCCGGCGTTTTTTGAAAGGGTCGGAACACGCACCATCGCGCCGAGCTTTTCCGCGCAAAGGTCAATTTCCTCTTTCGTTATTTCCGTTTCGCATTTTTCCGGCGCGGGAGCTTTTATCACGGCGGTGCGTATCACCGCCGCAAGGAGAAGCACCGCCGTTATCCCCGCCGTTCCGAGGAGCAAATAGAGCATTTTCCTTCCCTCCGCAATTTCGTTGATTTTGCAAAAGTATATCACAGAAAACGGAGCATTTCAATGGCGGAAATATTTTCAGCCGTTCTGATAAAAAATATCCTGCCCGAAGGAAAGAGGATAGCTTACAAGCCTTTCCCCCGAAAGGTTCTCTTTTTTCATATCCACGGCACAAATGCGGCTGTTTTCATAAGTTTTATAATAATATATACCGCTTTCGGCGCTGGCGCATGAAGAATATACCGTTTTTTCGAGCTTTCCGCCGGAAAGCCGAACGCAGCCTTCGGTCTGGCTCACCGTTTCGAGAATGTGAAAAAAACGGGTAACGCCTTCCTCCTCTGAATCACCGCAAACGGAATTCAGCTTGGTAAACGCCGCGCGTACAAAGCGCGACATGGATGAAAGATCCCCCGGAAGACCGAGAGCGCCCATTCCTCTGCTGTATGGCTCCGGAAGGAAATCTTTCCCGAAGGCTCTCTTTGGCTCATAGGGCGAAATGCTCATGTAATTTTCAAGGTTCTGCATCTGGAATTCAAAGGGCGGATTATTCGTAAGAACGCCGGCCGGATTTTCGCATACCCGCATTCCCTCTTCCGTCTGTTCGGCGGTCAAAGCCGTTTCGCCGTCCGCAACAAACCAATGAAGAGGCGTGTTCGGAAGGTTTTTGCTGAAATCCGTGCTCATAATATTTGCGTGCTCAAGAACCTCCTTTGCCTCTTTTGCGGTCGAGCATCTGCCGAGAACGAACGGTATCAGTTCAAAGGGCGCAAGGTTGTATAAAGAGCCGTTTTTCGGCTTATATACGGCATTCCCCGGAAAGTTCAGCCCGGCGATGAAAAGCCCGTGCTCATTCATTGCATCATAGTAAAGCGGATAGTTTTCCGCTACGAAGGCCATGCCCGTAATGGCGTTATGGCTTCGCATTTCCGGCATTTCCCGGAAGCGGAAAACGAATTTCCGCGGCGTTACCGTAACTGTTTCGTCATATCGGTGCTCAAGGTCAAGGTTCCGCCCAAAAAAAGCTCCGGCGGTTTTGATGCTCAGTGCCGTGCACATATAAGATCCCTCTTTTCTTTCGTTTTGCATAAATTCATTCCCCGAAGAATAGTATTTATACTCACTATTTTTTGGGAGGGATATGTCATGAAAGGTATGCCGGAAGAACGGGCGATACTCGCCGCGGAATACATAATCAAAAACGGCGCGACGGTCCGCGCCGCCGCAAAAAAATTCGGGGTCAGCAAAAGCACCGTCCACAAGGACGTTTCCGAAAGGC
>CAZOOL010000005.1:0-25829 GCA_964581405.1 uncultured Oscillospiraceae bacterium
AAAACCTTTTCCGATTTCGGAAACGGTTTTTCCTTCACATTCCACCGAAGCGGAAAGCACTCTTTGCAAAACAGCTTTCATATATCTTTTTCCTTTTATTTATTTTCTTCGCCGTCTGGTTCCATAAATTCGATGATATCGTGAACCGCTTCATCAACGTCCCACGGATGCCAATGTGTATAACTACCATCGGGATATTCAACATCGAAAACGAACATATCAACGCCATCGTCGTAATAAAGGAAGAATTTTCCCTTTGCGGATTCTCCCCGGATAAGTTCAAGATCTTCTCTGAATCCACTGTCTTCGATTGCGAAAGCATGGGTAAGTTCGATATTGCTTCTGTCCTTCAGCTTCTCATAAACTTCTTTTACAAGTTTGCTCTCAATCATTAAATATCACTCTCCGGCTATCTTACATACGCACAACGCTGTCAACTCCGCGAATGCGCTTTAATGCTTCAATCGTTCCGCGAAGCTGTTCAACACCCTGGGTTTCGATGGTAAGGCGAACTTCCGCATGATGATCCGGAAGTTCACGGGCAAGAAGGGTGTGCATCGGAACGTGGAGGTTTGCAACGGTTACGGAAACGTCCGCGACAAAACCGCTTCTGTCAATGCCATGAACAAGGACGTTGGTTTTATAGGTATCCTTGATGTTGTCGCTCCAGCTTGCGGTGACCCATCTTCCCTCCTGCTCCTTATCAATAAGACCGTTTACGGCGGTTTTGCAGTTGCAGGTGTGAATGGTGACGCCGCTTCCGCGGGTGATGAATCCGATGATATCGTCGCCGGGCAGCGGGTTGCAGCAATGTCCGAACTTCACGAGGCAGCCCTCAAGCCCTTCAACTATAACGCCGCTGCTGGCTTTCGGCTTGCGCTTTGGCTTTACCGTTTCCGGAATAACATCTTCATGTACCTTGTATTTTTTGCTGTATTCCTCTTTTACCCAAGGAAGTATCTTTGACATGCTTATGCCGCCGTAGCCTATGGCTGCATAAAGATCCTCTATGCTGTTGCAATGCTGGCGCCTTGCGATTTCCTCAAGGAATTCGGTATGGTCATGCTCATTGAGAATTATCGCGTTGCGGCGGAATTCTTTTTCGAGGAGTATTCTTCCCTCGGCAATATTTTCGTCACGGCGTTCTTTTTTGAACCAGCTCCTGATTTTTGCCCTTGCGCCGCTTGTTTTCGCGATGTTCACCCAGTCGCGGCTCGGACCGTGACCCGCGGCGTTCGTGGTCATGATTTCGACTATCATGCCGGTCTTTACTTCCGTATCAAGCGGAACGATTCTTCCGTTTATCTTCGCGCCGGTCATTCTGTTTCCGACGGCGGTATGAATGGCATAGGCAAAGTCGACGATGGTTGAACCCACCGGAAGGTTTATAACGTCGCCCCTCGGGGTGAAAACAAAAACCTCGTCCATGGCGATATCGGTTTTGATGGAGCTTACGATATCCTCGACGTCGTCCAGCTCCTGCTGCTGTTCAAGGAGCTGGCGCACCCATGCAAGTCGCTCCTCGAGCTTATATTTCCCCTGAATACCCGCTTTATATTTCCAGTGCGCGGCGATACCGTATTCCGCGGTATGGTGCATATCCCACGTCCTTATCTGAATCTCAAAGGGAATTCCCTTTTCGTCGATGCAGGTGGTATGAAGGGACTGATACATATTCTGTTTCGGGGTGGAAATATAGTCCTTGAAACGGTCCGGAATGGGCTTGAAAAGGTCGTGCATAAGCCCGAGAACGTAATAGCAGTCATAGACCGTATCGACTATCACGCGGACGGCATATATATCGTAAATTTCCTCAAAGGATTTCCCGAGGGTGTAAATCTTGCGGTAAATTCCGTAAACGCTCTTGATCCTTCCGGTGAGGGTGGCTTTGAATTCCTGCCCCTCAAGGCGCTCGTTTATCTTCGTCTGGAGATGGGCAAGGAATTTTTGCTGTTCCTCTTTTTCGAGTTCCATTCTCTCCTCTATGGCTTTATATCCCACCGGGTCGAGAATGCGGATGCACCTGTCCTCCAGCTCCTCCATAACAGGGCGGATTCCGAGCCTGTGGGCAAGAGGCGCATAAATCTCCATGGTTTCATGGGCTGTTCTGCGCTGTTTTTCCGGCGGCTTTGCGTCAATGGTCCGCATATTGTGAAGGCGGTCCGCAAGCTTTACTATGATGACTCTGACGTCCTTTGCCATGGCAATCATCATTTTGCGGACGTTTTCCGCCTGGGCTTCCTCTTTTGAAACAAATTTTATCTTACTCAGCTTGGTAACGCCGTCAACCATAGTGGCGACGTCCTCGCCGAACTGTTTTTTAACGTCTTCCAGCGTTATGGAAGTATCCTCGACCACATCGTGAAGAAGCGCCGCGCAGACGGTATCCGTATCCATACCGAGCTGAACGACCGTAAGCGCCGCCGCAACCGGGTGAATGATATAAGGTTCACCGGTGGCACGCTTCTGTTCTGCGTGGGCATCTCTGGCGAGGATATAGGCCCGCTCTATTTTTTCAACGTCATAGCCTTTGCTGACGTCAATGGCCTGTCTTAATTCTTCAAAATATTCGGGCATATTTTCACCGCCTTTCCGATATGATATCAGATATTTCCTCTTATTAATTTTTCAAGAAGCTTTGAATCTTCCATATTTACTTTTTGGGACTGGGGATTGAGGGCTATTTCCTCGATCTTTCCGTCGAATTTTCTTGTGATAAGCCCCATTTCCTCCATGATATCAAGACAAAGCCTCATCTTGCAGGAATCCATGGGGTATTCCTTGTTCTGACCGGTTATACGGCCGAAAAGAACGTCCAGCTCGCCCTTGAAGCTCTGGCTGTTCCGGATAAATCTGTAAACCACGGCAAAATCGTTGCGCTCCGGAATATCTTCCTCCGGAACGGGCTCGCCGCGTTTGTAGCCGTCATAAATAAGATTGCCGCTGAAAAGCTTTTCCTGACTGAGGGAGGAAGGACGGATATCCCTTATTTTCACGGAGACCCTCTCCTCGCCGCCGTATTCGCTGACCTCGCAGGTTGCGGCAACGTCAACGATTTCGCCCTGGGTATAGGGGAATTCCTCCTCCGTTACGCCGAAATAAACGGCATAGAAAACCATTCCGGCTTTCTTGAAGCGGAGGCGGAGGTGCTTTCCGTTTCCGATGGGGTAAATTCCGTCAACAAGAACCTTTCGGAAGGCAAAAACCGGAACTTCATTGGAAGCTCCGAAGGGTTCAAGCAGCTTCAGTGAGGAAATATTGTTCACGGTAAGCTCCGCCGGATCCATCACCTTGTCGATTTTCTGGGTATATACAGGCATCTGGAGGAAATTTTTTGCCGCGAATTCATTGACCGCTTTTCTGAAAGCGTCTATCTTATCCGAATCAAGGCTCATTCCGGCGGCAAAGGGATGACCGCCGTATCTGGTAAGATGCTCCGAAGCGCAGCTTACGGCGTCTATCATTGAAAAGCCTTCAACGCTTCTGGCGGAGCCTCTGGCTTCTTCGCCGTCGCGGGAAATAAGAACGCAGGGCTTGCCGGTGCGCTCGACCACCTTGGAACAGACGATCCCGATAACCCCGTGGTGCCAGCCTTCACCGTCGAGAACGACTACTCTGTCGTTGAGAATATCGGCTTTTTCGATGAACATCGCGTCGATATCCTTCGCGATCTCCTGTTCGAGCTGCTGGCGCTGGCGGTTCTGTTCGCAAAGGTCTGCGGCAAGCTGATGGGCAAGCTCATCGTCTTCTGTGGTAAGAAGCTCCGTCACCTGATATGCGGAACCGAGCCTTGCGGCGGAGTTGAGCTTCGGCGCGATTCCGAAAGCGATCATATCCGCGGAAAGCTGTTTTCCCGCAAGCCCGGTTTCTTCGAGAAGTGCGCGAAGACCTATATTTGCGGTTTCACTCATTATCGAAAGTCCCTGACGGACGAGTATTCTGTTTTCTCCGGTAAGGGGAACGATATCCGCAACGGTACCGATGCAGATAAGGTCGGCGTACTGTTCTATAATTCCCCAGCCGTTGTCGTTTTCAAGAGCGCAGACGAGCTTGAATGCAACGCCGACGCCCGCAAGCTCCTTATATTCGCCCTCGCCGCCTTCATCTTCCCTGTGGGGGTCAACGACCGCAATGGCATCGGGCAGAATCTCTCTCGGTTTATGGTGGTCTGTTACGACGACGTCGATTCCGAGGAAGGAAGCATAATCTATTTCATTTATGGCGGAAACGCCGTTATCAACGGTTACGATAAGGTCCGTTTCTTTTGAGGCAATGTAATCAATGGCACCTTTATTAAGGCCGTAGCCTTCCGTTTCCCTGTCGGGGATATAATACCAGACATCGCAGCCGATGGAAGCGAGGTAATCATAGAGGAGGACCGTTGCGGTCATTCCGTCGCAGTCATAGTCGCCGTAAACGCAGATGCGTTCGCCCTCATCAAGAGCCTCATTTATACGCTGGACGGCCTTATCCATATCACGGTAGGCCATCGGGTCGCTGAAAGGGATTTCCCTTGCGATAAAATCCTTTGCCTTTGCGGGGGTATCTATTCCTCTTGCAACAAGAACTTCGCTTACAAGAGCCGGAACGCCGAGTTCTTCCTCAATATGTTTTGCTTTTCCGGGGTTTCCCGTCATTAATTTCCACTTTTTCATCCCATAACCTCCGCAATAAAAACACTTTCCATTATAAAATAAAATATTTAAATAATTATAGCACTATATATCCTTTTTTTCAATTGAATTTTACAAAAAAGTGGGGTATTAAACGGAACGGCAATTATATCAGCCTTTCCTGCAAAACATAAAAATCCCGCAGTCTCCTGCGGGATTTTTCGCTTTATTCGTTTATTCGGCATCAGAAGAAGTATCTTCGGAGCTCTCATCGGAAGAAGTATCTTCGGAGTTTTCGCCCTCCGCTGATTCTTCACCCTCGGCGGCAGGCTCTCCTTCGGATTCGGCTTCCCCGTTTACCTGTTCATTGAGATATTCCTGATAAATTTCGTCATAGTCGAAATACTGGGTCTGGTTAAGGCTCTGCATATCGGAAACCTCGAGATCCTCCGGAAGTTCATCCGCCGGAATATTCCTTACCGCTTTTATGATGTAATTTCCGTTTTCGAGTTTTTCGAGGATATAATAAAGATATTTATCCGGAATGGATTCGGAAGAACCGTCCTCGCTTACGTTCCAAAGAGTAGTCGGCGCCACATAGCCGACGATAAGGGTATATTCGCTTCCGTTCTTTCTGATTTCAACGACTTTCGGAACATAGGAAGCCGTCTGTCCGGAAATGGGGACGGAATAAGTGTTCGTTTCCTCGCTGTAAAGATAGAAGAATTCGTATCCTTCGGAAAAAGTCTGGTGCTTGAGTGAAACGCTGTCGCCATAAAGGCTCTTCGCCGCAACGTCAAGGTCGGAAGCCGGAACAAGCAGCATTCCGTTCTCGTCATAGGAATACTTTGTGCGGTTTTCGAGAAGAGTCGACCAGAGGGAGGTTTTGAGAATAAATACCTCGTCAAGCTGGTTCGGGTCCTCGAAAGTCGCCGGATCGAACATAAGAAGAGGATATACCTTCCATTCAAAGGCTTCCTTCTGTCTTGTGTTGTCGAGGATTCTCGAACCGAGATTTACAAGCACGGAGCAAACGGAAATCGTTCCGATGACCGCAAGCGCAATGAGCACCGCTCCGACCGTAGCGGCATATTTATGTTTTCTCTTGTTCCTAATGACCCTTCTTGCGTTCGGGAAAAGACCTTTTCCTTTCTTTTCTCCGGTTTCATCATCGGAATCCGCGGAAAGATCGACCACTATTGTTTCATCGTCTTTCGGTTCATCCGTTTCGCCAAAAGGTTCTTTTTCCGCTTGAGCATCAGCTTTTACGGAATCATCTTCCGTTTGAGCACAGGCTTCCTCCGGCATATTTTTCTCCGGCTGTTCCTCTGCGGGTTCTTCCTTTATGTTAACGACCTCATCGCCGGTATCGAGGGCGACGACCTCCGTGATAACGAATCCGGGATCCGATTCTTCAGAAACCGCAAGAATATCCGGACCGCTTTTGTTTTTATTTTTGCGGCGTTTTTTATTTTTATTGGAAACTTCGATTTCCTCTTCCTCGCTGAAAAAGCCTGCGAAGCTGTCCTCAAGCTCGTTTTCGGGGAATTTCGTTTCCGGCTGGTTCCAGCCGTTGTTTTTATCAGCCATAGTTTTTCCTTTCATATATGAAGCGCTTTTTTATGTGCTTTTTAAATCTTCGCAAATTTTCACAAAGTAATAATACCAAAAAACATTGATTTACACAAGCCCATAAATCAATATTTACATTATTTTAAAATTTCCGTATCGCCTCTCCGTTGGTGCGAAAATATCCGCCCGAATCAAAAACAATTGCACATCTTCGCAACTTGTTATATAATGTTAGCATAAAAGGAGGTGCTTTTTATGGCAGGAAAAGGCGGAAGAATTTTCTTCCTCGATGAATTGCGCGCGCTGGCGCTTATCGGCATGATAATCTATCACGCCGCCTATGATTTATACGCCATATTCGGGCTTGATTTTGATTTTTATTCCGTCGGGTGGAATACTCTCCAGATGGCCGTCTGCTGCACCTTTATTGTCATCGCCGGCATATCCTCAAGGCTCACCAAAAACGCATTGAAACACGGTTTCGTGGTTTTCGGCTGCGGGATTCTCATGACCGTCGTGACTTATTTTTTCATGCCCTCCCAGGTAATATGGTTCGGCGTTCTTCATTTCCTCGGCGCTTCGATGATAATTTACCATCTTTTCAGAAAATCCGTTAAAAAGGCTCCCGCTCTTTTAAGCGCGGTCATATCCCTTGCGGTTTTTCTTTGTCTGCGCGGGCTTCCTTCCGGAAGTATCCTTTTCGGTAATGTCGCCGTGCCCTCCGACCTTTATTTTTCGAAATATCTCGCGGTTATCGGTCTTCCCGGACCGGGTTTTCGTTCCGCGGATTACTTCCCGCTTTTGCCGTGGTTTTTTCTTTTCCTTTTCGGATGCTTCATCGGAAAATATTTCAAGGAACGGAAAATACCCGATTTCATGATGAAAAAGCACAGCGATTTTCTCTGTAAAATCGGTTCAAACACCCTTGTTATTTACGTTATCCACCAACCGGTCATTTATGGGCTTCTCTATGCTTTCTTTTGGGTAATTGAGAAAGGGAGCGCCGTATGAACAAGGAAACGACCTGCTGCTTCACCGGGCCGCGCCCGGCGCGCCTTCCTATGAACGGAAACGAATATTCGGCGGAAATCGCCGCGCTAAAAGCCGAGCTTCGCTCCGCCGTTTTTGACGCCTATTATGACGGCTTCCGCTATTTCATGAGCGGTATGGCGGAAGGCTTTGACCTTTTCGCCGCTGAAGCCGTCCTTGAATTAAAAGAAGAATTCGAAGGCATCGCCCTTGTGGCTGCGCTCCCGTATTCCGGCGCGCCGAAGCGCCATTCCTCCGCCGTTTGCGAAAGGATAGGCTCCATACTTGAAAGGGCCGATATGGTCATAAGCCTTACGGAAGGCTATTTTTCCGGCTGCGAGCTTATCCGCAACCGATATATGGTCGATAACTCAAGCAGAATAATCGGATATTACAACGGCCTTTCAAGCGGCACCGCCCATTGCTGGAAATACGCCCTTGAAAACGGTCTCGAAACGGTGAACCTTTATGAAAACACATAACAAAAAACCCGGCGGGCTCCTTGCGGCGCTTTTGATGATAGCAATCGTTTTCATAAGCGCGGTTCTTTATGAAAACGGCGTAATCACCGAGGAGCTCTATCTCAAAATCATTTCCGCGACGGAGGCCGGCGGCTATTCTTCCTCCGAGCTCGAGGTTCATTTCATCGACGTCGGACAGGCTGAAGCCGTTCTTATAATCGCGCCCGAAAAAACCGTCCTCATTGACGCCGGCGACGTCGGCTGCGGAACCGATATCCGGAACCACCTCCGCACCTGCGGAATATATTCCATCGATCTTTTTATCGCGACCCATCCCCACGCGGACCACATAGGTTCCGCTTCGGACGTTCTTTCAAAATTTCCGGTTGCCGAAGTTCTGATGCCGGAGATTCCCGCGGAGTATCTTCCCACCACCTCCCTTTTTGAAAATTTCCTCGTTGCCCTTTCGGAAAACGGCTGCGCCGTTTCCTATGCGGAAGCCGGAATGAAATACGACCTCGGCGGCGGTGCGACACTTGAAATCCTCGGTCCCGAGGGCGAATTCGGGAACAACCTCAACAACTATTCCATCATATCGAAGCTCACCTTCGGCGAAACGAGTTTTCTTTTCACCGGCGATGCGGAGGAAAAGGCCGAGCTTGCCGTCCTTAATTCCGGCGCGGATATTTCCTGCACCGTTTTTGATGCGGGACACCACGGAAGCCATACCTCGAACTGCGATGAATTTCTCGATGCGGCGAATCCCGTTTATGCCGCCATTTCCTGCGGGTATAATAACGATTACGGTCATCCCCACAGCGAAACCCTTTCCGCATTCAAAAGCCGCGGCATAGAATATTACCGCACCGATTACGACGGCAGCATAATTTTCGGTTCCGACGGTAAAACCGTCACCGTAAAAACAGAGAAATGAGATGAAAGAAATGGAACTTTATAAGCTCGACAGCATCGAGGACGGCATTGCCGCCATGGAAGCCCCGGACGGTATGATGCTCTATTTCAGCGCAAACCGCCTTCCGGAAGGCTCAAATTCCGGCGACTGCTTCACCCTTGAAAACGGTGATTTCATTTTCCGGAAAGAAGAAACCGAAAACCGCAGAAAAGCAATTTCCGGGCTTCTCGAAAGCCTCATAAACAAAAAGTAAGCAAAACTCGCCAAAATTAACTGTTTATTAATTCTTTTCCGCTGTTTTATCCCCGAAACCATCACAATTTGCACACTATGTGATGATAAAATGCAGACAGCAATCCAAGAAAGGAAGCTTTGATATGAGCAGAATTCTTATCGTTGATGATGAGCTCCGCGTACGCGACCTTATCAAAAAATACGCAAAGTTCGAAGGCTATGAGGTAAGTGAAGCCTCCAACGGGCTCCAGGCTCTCGAGCTTTGCAAAAACCATGAATTCGATATTGTCATCATGGACGTTATGATGCCCGAGCTGGACGGTTTTTCCGCCTGCCGCGAAATCAGAAAATTCTCCAACGTCCCGATAATCATGCTTTCCGCAAGGGGCGAGGAATATGACAAAGTCCACGGATTTGAATCCGGCGTTGACGATTACGTCGTCAAGCCCTTTTCCCCGAAGGAGCTTATGATGCGCATCGGCGCGATACTCAAACGCGGCGGCGTTGCCCTTCCGGAATCCAAGGAGGTTTATCAGAACGGCGGACTCATTGTTGATTTTACCGGGCGTCTCGTTATCGTTGACGGAAAGCACCTTGATATGTCCCCGAGGGAATATGACCTTTTCTTCTTCCTTGTCAAAAACCGCGGCATTGCCCTTTCCCGCGAAAAGCTTATCAACGAAGTATGGGGCTATGACTTCCTCGGCGACGACAGAACCATTGATACCCACGTAAAGCAGCTTCGCAAGATACTCGGTCCATACAGCCGCTGTATCTCCACCCTGAGAGGAGTTGGCTATCGCTTTGACGAGTGATAAAGTTTCTATCCGCTGGAAGCTTTGCGTCTATTTCATAGCCTTTGCCGCTTTTCTTCTTCTTTTCCTCTGGCTGATGCAAACAGTTCTTCTGGACAGTATCTATGCCATTTACACAAAAGAAACCATAAAGCGGGATTCCGAAATCATCAGTGAAAATATAGATAATCCGGAGCTCAACAGCCTTCTTATCTCCATAAGCCAGGAAAACGAGTTTTCCGTTTACCTTCTCAGTGATGACGGAATCATCAAAAGCGCCACGGAACGCTCCACAAGCGTCCGTATCGACAAAGCTTCCCCCGGCGTTTATGAATACTGGGATCTTGCCTCGGAAAACGGCGGAACCTATATGACCGAGGTGGAAACCTCCGGCGTCGTTACCGACAGCGGTATACTTCTCGAATACGACCCTTCCCATTTCACCGGAAAAGTACCGAAAAACAGCCCGAACAGAAATATCATTTACGCGAAAGAGATAAAATCCTCGGAGGAATCCTATCTTCTCGTTGTGATTTCCGGTCTTGAGCCCATAACCTCCATGAGCGAGGTCCTCCGAATGATACTTACCACAGCGAGCTTCATCGCTTTCGTTGCCGGACTTGTTTTTGCCTATGCCGCTTCGAAAGGTCTTTCGAGTCCGATACGAAACCTTTCCGAATCCGCAAAGCAGCTTGCCACCGGGGATTACGAAGTTGTTTTTGAAGGCGGCGGCTGCAGCGAGATAACCCAGCTCAGCGAAACGCTGAACAACACCACCGATAAGCTCCGCAAAACGGATACCCTCCGCCGGGAACTCCTCGCCAACGTAAGCCACGACCTTCGGACTCCCCTTACGATGATCGGCGGCTACGGCGAAATGATGCGCGATATCCCCGGCGAAAACAACGCGGAAAATATCCAGATAATCATCGACGAAACAAAGCGCCTTACAAAGCTTGTAAACGATGCCCTCGATTTTTCAAAGCTCCAAAGCGGGACCTTCAATTTCCGCCCGATAGTTTTCTCCATCACCGACGAAGCTTATGACATAGTGACCCAGTTTGAAAAGCTTTCCGCCGGGAAAAGCCGCATAACCTTTATCAATTCCGGCGATATCCTCGTGAGCGCGGACGAAACCCTCGTTTCCGAAGCGATTTATAACCTTGTGAACAACGCCGTCACCCACAGCGGCGAAGACGCCTCCATAATGGTGCGCCAAATGGAAACAAACGGTAAGGTACGCATTTCCGTCATAGATAACGGCTGCGGAATCCCGGAAAACGAGCTTGAAGACATCTGGGAACGCTATCAGAAAGGTATGCGCTCCGGCGGTGGCACCGGTCTTGGGCTTGCTATCGTCAACACCGCCATCAAAATGTGCGGCGGCACCTGCGGAGTCATAAGCAAAGTGGGTCAGGGCAGCGAATTCTGGATCGAACTTCCTGTTTATAACGATTAAAAGATCCCTGACCGTTCCGTTATAAGACAACAAATCGAATTTGCAGCAGCAAAAATCCCCCGCCGAATCGGCGAGGGATTTTTGTTTTGTCCATGGGGGTATTTATTTCTGCGTGGATCAGAAAGAAGAAAGTCCGTTGTCGATGGCGAGCTCTGCGCCGGTAACGGTTTTGGATTCATCGGAAGCAAGATAAATGATACCGTAAACGATATCCTCGGGTTCGGAATAATGGGGAGCAAGCGGAGCAAAGCCTTTGCTTGCATCAAGTGCGGCAGGATTTGCTTCGACGATCATCTTCATCATATCGGTCATAATGCCGCCGGGATGGATGGAGTTTACGCGGATTTTCTTGTATGCAAGAGCATGGGCGCAGTGCTTCGTGAGAAGTCTTTCGCCGCCTTTTGCGGCGTTATAAGCTGCATCGTTACCGGTTCTGGGACCGCCCACAAGACCGGCAGCGGAAGAAATGTTTACAATGGAGCTGTGACCTTCGGTGCCCATAACCGCGGAGCAGGTTTTGATTCCAAGGAATGCGCCGGTTGCGGAAACGCCGATGATTTTGTTCCATTCCTCAAGGCTTTCAACTTCAACGCTTTTGCCGAGAATGAATCCGGCATTATTTACGAGAACGTCGAGTTTGCCGAATTTTTCAAGGGTCTTTGCAACAACTTTCTTCCAATCTTCTTCGGATGAAACGTCGTGCTGAACCGCAATAACATCATCACTGCCGAGGGCTTCGATATTTGCGAAAAGTTTTTCACTCTGAATATCGGTCGCAACAACCTTTGCGCCTTCGTCAAGGAACATTTTTACCGCGCAAAGACCAACGCCCTGCGCCGCGCCGGTAATGATTGCCACTTTGTTTTCAAGTCTGTTCATAATAAATCACCTCATCTGTTTTTGTTCAACCATTGTAAAACAATTAACAAAATAATTCAATTTACAATATTTTAATCTTGCAATTTAAGTTACAATGTTTATAATAGTGTTGGGTGATTTGATGAACAAAAACGATTTGCGCTATATAAAAACAGAAACAGCCATAAAAGATAGTTTCAGAAAATGTGTTGAAAAAAACGGCTTTGAAAAAACAAGCGTTTCAATGATATGCGAAACCGGGCTTATAAGCCGAAACGCATTTTATCTCCATTTCACGGATAAATATGACCTTCTTGAAAGGCTTTTTGATGAATTCAACGCCTCTGTTTCAAAAAGCTATGACAGCGAAATCGTAAATTCCATAGTAAAAAAGGACGTTTTTGCCGCAACGCATAACTACCTCAACGCCCTCATCGAAAACCGGGATGATTTTCTTTTCCTTCTCAAATGCTCGAGGGAGCGCATGGAAAAGCTCATTCAGGAAACCATAATTGAAAAACCAATAAAAATGGTCGTTCCGGATTTCAGCGAAAGAAAAAAGGATATAAAAATAAATCTCAATATCCGCTATATGTTCAGCGCCATGGTTGCATATACCGAACTCTGGTTCCGTAATTTCGACGATATCAGCCGTGAGGACGCGATTTACGAGCTTTATACCCTTTGCAAAACTCCGACCCTTATTTTCCTGGACTACTTTGATATCAAATAAATCGAGCCCTTCGGATTTCCGAAGGGCCTTTTTTATATCCATATATAGCTTTCTTTCGGGTTTCGCTTTGAATAGATTTCTTCCAGCTCTGCAATAACCTCTTCCCTGCTTTTGATGAATTTTTCATCGTGGCTGAGAAGAAAATATTTCGCCGAAAGGCTTTTGAGCACCGATATCTCCTCTTTGAGCACCGATGCGTTATAGCAAACCTTTCCCTGCTTCATGGTTGCATAGGTTGCGTCGCCGAGGAAGGCATAATCGCCGATTTCCAGCCCCAAAGAACCTTTCGCATGGCTCGAAGGCAGCGAAAAAATGTGAATTGCGGCACCGTCCTCGATAAAAACATCCTTTTCAACGACCGTTCCGCGCTTTATATAATTAAAAGTGTTCGCGCCGAGGTAAATTTCGTCAATGGCGACTTTATCGGTATTCGCCGTATGGTCCGGATGAAAATGCGAAAGAACAGCCTTTTTCGGCTTTTCGATACGGTTCAGAAAATCCAAAACAGTTTCGCTCGCTCCGACGTCGAAAATCCAGAGGTATTCATCGCCTTCAATGATGCCCACATCGGCTGAAAGCGGTTTTTCGCTCGCCTTTATGTATGATATATTGTCGGTTATTACGATCACCTCAGCCATAAGCACCGCCCTTTCATGTTTTCGGGTTTCCTTTGTATCTCATGAGCATGGGGCGAAGCTCCGACGCAAGATAGAGCGAACCCGCAACGACCAGCGCCTCATCATTTTCAAGCCTGCCGAGCACCGTTTCGAGGGTTTCCTTCGCATTTTCCTTTGCTTCAACGTATTCGCAGTGCTTCGCCGCCATTTCCGCAAGCGCCGCAGGAGAAACAGCCCTCGGATTATCCACCGGAACGGTTATGACGTGCTCAAAACGCGGAGCAAGCTCCGCCATGACTGCTTCGCAGTCTTTATCCGCCATCATTCCGCAGATAAGGGTGCGCTTTTTCGGCAAAAACTCCTCAACGTTCGCTGCAAGGGCCTTTGCCGCCATAGGATTATGAGCACCGTCGAGAATAACTATCGGCTCCTTTGAGCACAATTCAAACCTTGCCGGGAACCTTGCGGCGGCAATGCCTTCCACAAGATGCTCATCCTTGATAACAAAATGCTTTTCCCGAAGTATGCTGACGGCGGAATATACCGTAAGAACGTTGTTTATCTGATGCCTTCCGCCGAGGGAAAGGGCAAGTTCCGTCTTTCCCACAAGGATATCAATTCCGGAAACGTCGCAGGAAACGATTTTTGCCCTTCCGGCGGCGCCGGTTACAAAGGTCGCGTCAAGTTCATTGCATTTGTTGAGCATGACCGAAAGCACCTCCTGCTCCTGCCCGGGAGAGGTCAGAAGGGTGCAGCCCGGGCGCATAATCCCGCATTTTTCAGCGGTTATTTTCGCGATAGTATCCCCGAGCTGCTGCGTATGGTCAAGACCGATGGCGGTTATGATCTGCAAAACCGGTTCCGGAACAGTGTTCGTTGCGTCAAAACGACCGCCGAGCCCCGTTTCGAGCACCACAAAATCGCAGTTTTCCTCCGCGAACCAGACCATCGCAATGGCTGTTGTAATTTCAAAAGCGTTGAGCACGATTCCTTTTTTCAAAAGCGCATCCGCTTTCTCTTTTACCGTTTCGGTTATCTTCGCGAGGCGCTTTTTGCCGATCATTTTTCCGTTTATCATCATGCGTTCCCGAAATTCGAGCACGTATGGCGATATGTATCTTCCGGTTTTATAACCGGCGGTGCTCAAAACAGAAGACAGCATCGCAACGGTGGAACCTTTTCCGTTTGTTCCGGCAACGTTGATGCTCCGCAGTCCGTTCTGCGGGTTGCCGAGCTCCGAAAGAAGCATTTTCATCTCTTCGAGGGAAGGCTCTTTTTTGAATCTCGGAAAATTCGCGATATATTCAAGGCTTTCTTCGTATTCCATTCCGCCTTTCCTCCTTTCAAAAATGTTTGAGCCGCCGGTGAGGGCGGCTCTGTTTTTAATTATTTCATTGCTGCGATGGATTCTTCAAGTTTTTCAAGTTTTTCCTTGAGCTTCGCAAGGCGGTCGCGTTCCGCGGCAACAACGTTTTCCGGAGCTTTATTTACAAATCCGGGGTTATTGAGTCTTGCCTCAAGTCCGTTCGCCTGTTTTTCGCACTGCTCTTTTTCCTTGTTGAGGCGCTGAAGCTCTTTTTCCATGTCGATAAGCTCGGCCATGGGGATATATATCTTTGCTGCGTCGGTGATTACCTGAACGGCGCCGGCTTTATCGAATTCAGCGTTGATTTCGACTTCGGAAGCGGATGCAAGCTTTACAAGGAAAGGCGCGCCCTGTTCAAATACCTCCGCAGATTCGGTTTCGATGAAGAGTTTTGCCTTTTTGGAGGGCGGAACGTTCATTTCCGCGCGGCGGTTGCGGATTGCTTTGATGGCGTCCATAACCTTGGTGAAATCCTCTGCTTCGGCGGTAAAATTGTGTTCCTCGGTGTATTCGGGCCATTTTGCGACCATGATGGAATCGCCTTCATGAGGAAGCGCCTGCCAGATTTCTTCGGTGATGAAGGGCATGAACGGATGGAGAAGCTTGAGAACGCCGGTGAGAACGTAAACGAGAACTCTTCTTGCGGAATCGGCGGATTCGCCGTTGAGTCTTGCCTTTGCAAGCTCAATGTACCAGCTGCAGTAGGTATCCCAGATGAAATCGACGATTTTCTGTTCCGCAACGCCGATATCGTAATTTTCAACGTTTTCGGTGGCTGCTTTTACGAGGTCGTTATACTGAGAAAGAAGCCATTTATCCTCGAGGGCAAGTTCTTCCGGAAGCTCGGTCTCATTGAAATCCTCCGGAAGGTTCATGAGAACGAATCTTGCGGCATTCCAGAGTTTATTGGCAAAGTTGCGGCAGGAAGTTACCTTTTCATCGGTAAAACGGGTGTCGTTGCCGGCGGAAATACCGGTTACGAGAGCAAGTCGAAGCGCATCCGCACCGTAGGTATCAATGATTTCCAGCGGGTCGATGCCGTTGCCGAGGGATTTGGACATTTTTCTTCCCTGCGCGTCACGAACAAGTCCGTGGATAACAACGTCGGTAAAGGGTTTTTTGCCGGTATATGCAAGGGCGGAGAAAATCATTCTCGAAACCCAGAAGGTGATGATATCATAACCGGTTACGAGGACGTTGGTGGGATAGAAATAATTGTATTCAGGGGTTTCTTCCGGCCAGCCCATGGTGCTGAAAGGCCAGAGCGCAGAGCTGAACCATGTATCAAGGGTATCCGGGTCCTGATGGATATGTTCGCCGTGGCAATGTTCGCAGCAGGTGGGTTCGCCGTCAACGCAGAGGGTCGCCTTTCCGCAGTCGCCGCAGTACCAGACGGGGATTCTGTGTCCCCACCAGAGCTGGCGGCTGATGCACCAGTCACGGATATTTTCCATCCAGTGGAAATAGTTTTTGTCAAATCTTTCGGGAACAAAACGCACGTCGCCGTCTTTTACAGCCTCGATAGCGGGTTTCGCAAGTTCTTTCATGGCAACGAACCACTGGAGAGAAACTCTCGGCTCAACGGTGGTGTGGCAGCGATAGCAGGTGCCTACGTTGTGTTCGTGGTCTTCAACGCGAACGAGGAAGCCGCCTTCCTCAAGGTCCGCAACAATGGCTTTTCTTGCGTCATAACGGTCCATACCCGCATATTTGGGATAATCCGCGGTGATTTTTGCATCATCGGTCATAACGTTGATCACAGGAAGGTTATGGCGAAGACCGACCTCAAAGTCGTTGGGGTCGTGCGCCGGGGTGATTTTTACAACGCCGGTACCGAATTCCATATCAACGTATTCGTCCGCAACGACGGGGATCTCTCTTCCGACGAGGGGAAGAGTTACGGTTTTACCGATATATTCAGTGTATCTTTCGTCCTTGGGGTTTACCGCAACGGCAGTATCGCCGAGAAGGGTTTCCGGACGGGTCGTCGCAAGCTCGAGCCAGCCGCTGCCGTCGGTGAGCGGATAGCGGAGATGCCAGAAATGTCCGGCCTGATCCTCATATTCAACCTCAGCATCGGAGATGGAGGTTCCGCATTTGGGGCACCAGTTGATGATGCGTTCGCCGCGGTAGATAAGACCCTTGTTATATAGCTCGGCAAAAACCTTGCGAACCGCTTTGGAACAGCCTTCATCAAGGGTGAAGCGCTCTCTGTCCCAGTCGCAGGAGCAGCCGAGGGTTTTGAGCTGTTTAACAATGGTGCCGCCATAGTTTTTCTTCCAGTCCCAAGCTCTTTCTAGGAAACCGTCGCGGCCGACGTCGTCTTTGGAAAGGCCTTCGGCTCTCATGTTCTCGACGATTTTCACTTCGGTTGCGATGGAAGCATGGTCGGTGCCGGGCATCCAAAGGGCTTCATATCCCTGCATTCTCTTCATACGGATGAGAATATCCTGGATAGTGTTGTCAAGCGCATGACCCATATGGAGCTTGCCGGTGATGTTTGGCGGCGGGATAACGATGGTGAAAGGTTTCTTTTCGGGGTTTACCTCCGCGTGGAAATAGCCGCCGTCAAGCCAGAACTGGTAGATGCGTTTTTCCACCTGCGCAGGATCATAGGTTTTGTCAAGTTCTTTGCGCATTTGCTTTTTCCTCTTTCTTTAATATATTTCCGTTTCTCTTTTGGGAAAATAAAAAAACTCGTCCCAAAGAAAAGTTTCTTTGAGACGAGCTGTGAATCCAATCATAACCCGCGGTACCACTCAAATTGCACCCGCTCTTGCGAACGGATACCGCTCTTCGGGGCCCGGATACGCCCCAAGCACTCACGCAGCTTTCGCGGAAGGGTTCTAATCACGCAAAAAAACGCTTTCTTCCCTTCGGCTCCGGAGCTACAGCGCATGGCTTCCATTGCCGGCTTTCACCAACCGCCGGCTCTCTTTAAATGGCCTTGCAAAAGCGCACTCTCCATCTTTGCCTTTAGATAACATAAGGATTATAGCACCTTGATATTTTATTGTCAAGACAATTTGTTTCCATTGCTTCTTTTAACGGGTAAGGATCGGGAAACGCAAAAACGGCGCCGCATCTGCGGCGCCGCCTTAAATCATATCACAACAGTTTTTATCAGAGTTTCTTTACGAGCATATGGTCCATAAATCCGCCGACTGCGGGGTCATCAAAGCTCTTGCGGAGCTTGAATCCGAGGGAATCATAGAGTTTTCTTGCTCTGGGGTTCCAATCGGAAACGATGATGGCACATTCGCCGAATCCAAGCTGGCTCATGACTTCAACGTAGAAATGGAGAAGCATCTGGCCGATACCTCTGCCGCGCTGGGTGTCTTTTACGGCAAGGAGCTGCGCGTTGGGAAGTCCGTCGGTAAGAACGTCGGAAGCGGTGATGCTGATCCAGCCTACTGCTTCGCCGCTGCGGTTCACCGCAACATAGCCTTCGCCCTTTTTGATGCTGTTGGAAAGCCACTGGTCAAGAAGGTCGGTCTTTTTGAAATAATGGTTGTAAAGGGAGCTGTTTTCAAAAATGCGTTTATACTCCTCTTTTTTAGCGGGATCGGCTTTCTCGATCTCGATCATATTTGCCATATACTGTGCTTCGCGATGGTAGCTCATAAATTTTCCTCCGTTCCGATAATTAAAACTGTTTTATACGTTGCTGTTGTGTTTGCGTGATTTTCTCATAAGGAGATAAAGGCTGTGGGTCGGGTCAAGGCTTTCGGGCATCTGCATGAATTTATGGAAGCCCATATCCTCATAAAGCCTTCTCGCAAGGGGGTTAAAATCGTTTACCGCAATGAATCCGCGGTCGTATCCTTTGGATTCATAAGCTTCGATGAAATATTTTATAAGCATCTGACCGACCCCGTGGGAACGGTAATCGGTGCGGACGCCGAGCAGCGCAAGATAGGGCATATTCGCGTAAACGCTTTCGATCTGCATCCACATAAAGCCCACTGCCTCGCCTCTTCCGTCCTCCGCGATCCAGACTTCATCATTGGAAAGAGCGCTGTCCATCCAGTCATAGATGTTTTCGCCGTAATGCTTATAAAGCTTTGAGCCATCGAAAATCTTTCTGTATTCCCCGACTTTCGATTTTTCGGCCTTGACGATATGTACTTCATGAACCGCCAAAAAGCCCACCCCCAAAAAGACATATTTATACACATATAGGATACCACTTTTCTCACCGCAAGTCAATGGAAAGATGAATTATTGTTCAGCATTGCATCAAGCCTGCGAAAACGCCAATTTATCTTTCCTTCCCCATTGACATTTTATCCCGCCGGATATATAATTTATATGTCTAAAAATGGCTTTTGGAGGGATTTTCAATGTCTCAGATGGATTATAAATACAGAGTCAATTTCGTTAAAGGCACCACCGATAAGTGGGATGAATATGTAAAGATTTTCGATAACAGCCCCCTTTATGAGCATTATTTCAAAGGAACCGAAACCCTTCGCGAATGGGTATATGGTCCCCTCGAAAACGGCAACGTGATCATCGCCGAAACCGAAAAAGGCGAACCCGTCGGCCTTATGGTTTATGACATGATGGGTATGTACGGCGAACTCCCCTACCTCGCCCTTCTCGGCGTAAAGGACGGCTACCGCGGCAAAGGCATCGGCGAACAGCTTATCGACATTTATCTCGGCGTCTGCAAACAGATGGGCTTTGATAAAGCGTTCATCGCTGTTTCCGACTTCAACCCGAGAGCGAAAGCTCTTTATCAGAGAAAAGGTTTCAAGCCCCTTCTCCTCGTTCCCGACCTTCTTAAAAAAGGCATCGGCGAATGGCTTCTTATGAAAAACCTCTGATTTTAAACACTCAAAAGCCGCTTTCTTCGACGGAAAGCGGCTTTTTCTTTCTTCGCAACCGGGGGTTGCGGATTTTCAAACAAAAAACGGTTGTGCAATGCCGCTTTTTCGGATAAAATATAACCATCGGCCGAACTTTTTCCGAAAGGAGCTTTGACCCAATGGAATTTTATGAAAGACTTGCCTTCGCAAGAAAAGCAAAAGGCTTTTCGCAGGAGGACCTTGCTTCCCGTATGGATATTTCCCGCCAGGCGGTTTCAAAATGGGAAAACGGCACCGCCCAGCCGGAAATGTCAAATATAATAAAGCTCTGCGAAGTTCTTGAAATAACGCCCAACGAGCTTTTCGGATACGAAGCCGTTCCCGCGGCTGTTCCCCCAAAAAACGAAAGCACCGAAGCAAAGAGGCTTCGGTTTATCATTATCGTTTTTGTCATCGGCATTGCCGCAATACTGAACGTAACCATTATAAAAACTGTTCTTCCTTCTCTTTTCGAACAGGCGGAACCGCAAACCGAATATATTATCTCCGAATTCACCGCCGGTTCTTTTGATTGGGAATACGTTCAGAATATCGGCAAAAACAAACAGCTTCTGGTATCTTTTTCGCCTTCAATTTCCGGCTCGGACTGCGTTTTCAGCATTGCACTTATTTATGACGGAAAAAGCTTCAGCGTACCCGCAGAATACGAAAACGGCATCTGCACGGCGACAGCTGCAATTCCCTATTATACTAATGTCACGGTGACCGCCTGTATGGAACGGGACGGGTTCACCTATACTTATCCTCTGGGCATCTTCACCGATGCTTCGGAATCCGGTATCACCTACTATGCCGTTGAATAAACAAAAAGGGGGTTCGTTATGAACAAAAAATATATCACCGCCGCGGTAATCCTTGTTTTTTGCGCCGTTTTTGTTTTTGTTTTTGCTCTCGCAAACGGCAATTCTGATGATTCCCCTTCCGAAATATCTTCCTCCGTATCCGAACCCGAACCGGAGCCTGTTCCGCCGGAACCGGAAATCTTTCTTCCTCTTTATGACGGTGAATTCGGTTCCCTTGATAACGGCGACAGCTATTACACCCCGGATATCGTTCACGCAGTCACAGATCCGGGCAGAGCAGTCATTTATTACAACAACCTCCTGCTCGCTTTTACCGAAGGCGACCTTTCAGAAGAGGAACAGAGCGCCCTTTCCCGAAGTGTCGGCGGCGAAACCATCGGCGTCATCAGCGGCGCCCTCCACGCGATCCAGATAAGGGTCAACGATTCCGATCTGGCAGGTCTTGGGGAACTCGCCGCGAAGCTGATGACCCATGAAAAAGTCCTCTATGCCTGCGCCGAATACCCCGTTCAGATAATGAGCACCGAAGCAGACGAAAATCCCTGGAGCAGCTATGAACCCGATTACGACCTTGGCAACGAGGCAAAGCCCGAGGGAAACGATTGGTGGGCGGAAGCCATCGGCGCATATACCGCATGGAAATATTCCGATTTTTGCGGTGAAATCAGCGTCGGAATAGTGGATAACGGTTTTTCCCCTGAACACGAGGATTTCAGCGGCAACATCAACATAATCACCCCTGAAAACACCAATACGCCGGCCGACCACGGAACCCTTGTTTCGGGAATAATCGGCGCCGCGGATAACGACGTGGGTATCCGCGGCATCGCGGATTTCGCTGCCCTTTACTGCGCGGATCTTTGGCCTACGGAGGACCCTGATTCCTATCACACCCTGACGGAATACCTCGCGGTAATTAATTATATGGCGCAAAGCGGAGTTAAGGTCGTCAATAACTCCTGGGGCTGTATCATTCCTTCCTTTGAAAGCTGGGAGGAAAGCACCTATGGCTATGCCACCGGTTCCAATTCCGACGAATATTGGCAATGGGTTGATGACCGCCTTTACCGTGACCTCATCCCGACAGCCAAATACTGCATTGTTATGATCAGCCAGCTTATTTCCTCCGGTTATGAGGATATGCTGATGGTCCAGGCCGCAGGAAACGGCTTTGATAACGGTCGGCTCGGCTTCGATTCCCGTTCCCTCGGATTTTATGCCGGCATAACCGAAAGCGTCTTTAACAGTCTTGAACCTTCCGTTCTCGAAAAGCTGAACACCCGGGGAATAACCTATGAATCCATCGACGAGCGTATTATCATAGTCGGCGCGGTTCTAAACGAACGGGACCCTGATGGAAACTACTATATGACATCTTTTTCCAATTACGGCGAAACAGTTGATATCTGTGCCCCGGGAAGCGACATTTTCAGCACCATTGTAACCGGCTACGGCAGCCTTGGCGGAACTTCGCTTTCCGCTCCTATGGTCACCGGAAGCGCCGCCTTCATCTGGTCGCTCGATCCGACCCTTACAGCTCCGCAGGTTCGGCAGATACTTCTCCAGTCTGCCGTTTGCCGCGCAGTTGGATTTATAAACAGCGAAGGCTGGAGCTATCCGATGCTGAACGTCGGTGCCGCCGCGGAGTTTGTTTACAGCCAAAATAACTAATGCCGCCGAAAAGCGGCAGATTTTCAGGTGTGCTTTTCAAAGCACACCTTTTTTGTTTTTACTGATCCGTCATCAAAATTTACCCGAACCGAAAACGGACGACCGCTTCGCATAAAAAAACACGGGACGCTTCCATTAGAAGCGTCCCGTGTTTTTTATGCGCCTGAATGCGCGGCTTTACTCGGTTACGGTTTCGACGGAGGAGCTGCTTTCGCTGTCGTCGGATTCCTCATCGGAGGATTCGCTTTCGGCGGCCGCCTGTTCTTCCGCATACGCGCTTGCGGCATTTACGATATCGTCGATCATTCCGCCGACGGTATCAAAGCCTTCGAGTCTTTCAACCTCAAGACCGATGCAGCATTCCTCGATCCAATCGCTGAGCATCTGCTGGGCAACGGTGGGTTCCACAAGGCTTACAAGGTTGTTTTCGCCAAAACCGACGAAATACATAATATGATAGCCAAAGCTGGTTTCAACGATTCCGGTATCGCCGGAAGCTCTCGTTTCGTCAAAGCACCAGTTCTCAAAAGGAGCTACCATCTGGCCCTTGTAAACGTCCTCATAGATGCCGCCGGTGCTTGCGTTGCCGTCCTCGGAATATTCCATTGCAAGAGCGGAGAAAGCTTCCTCGGTCATCTCGCCCGCAAGATACTCATTATAAATTTCGTTTGCCTTTGCTTCTGCTGCTGCCCAATCCTCGTTGCCTTCATCATCGGTTTCGGGCATGATAAGGATATGGCGGACGTCAACGAAGCTGTAATCCGGGTCGATTCTTTCCTCGAACATGATGGTAAGATAGCTGGCATAATCCTCATCATGGTAAACCATGGTATCTCCCGGCTTTCTTGACTCATCAAAAAGCCATTCGCTTACTTCGTCAATGCCGGTGGAGTCATAGCTCGCGCCGGGGAAAAGGGTTGCATCGGAACCATTCTCAAAATATACTTTCTGATCCTCGGTTGCGTATTCATAGCCAAGAGCGTTGAATTCCTCGGCGGTATGGACGGAAGCCATATTGTTTGCTCTCGCCTCTGCATCCTCCTGAAGGAGATAACCGTTTTCCTCGTCTGCGGTTTCGGCATAGAAGAAGCTGTAATAACGGAAGTCAACGGTATCAATGGATTTTTTGTTTGCCTGATAATATGCGTCGATATCCTCGTCGGTAACGGTGATTCCGAGCTCGTATTCCTCGGCATAGGAACCCGCGATATAACGGATTTCGGTCATTTTATAGATGATATCAAGGGTGATCCCGTCGCCGTAAAGGAAAGCGATATATTCCTCCACAGTCATATCGTTTTCGGTGGCGGTTTCGGTAAGCTGGGTTTCGATGCTGTCGAGGTCGGTCTGATATTCTTCGGGAAGAACGTAACCTTCCTCCATGGCGGCATTATAAAGCCCGGTAATATTTATGAGCGTATCAACGGTATATTCCACGATGTATTCATGCCAGGTAAGGTCTTCGCTGACCATCTGATCCTCGAGGGGCTGAGTTATGTCAACGTAATAGGAAAGATAGCTTCCGTAATAGGAATAAAGGCTGCTGTACATTTCATTGAAAGCGGAAACGTACATGAAGTTCACTTCATTTTTGGTGTATTCGGTTTCGCCGATTCTGAGCACGACTTCGGACTTGTCCTTGGTTCCGTTCTGAGCACCGTCAGCGGCATCGGAACATCCGGCGAAAGCCATGAGCACGAGCATCGCGGCAATGAGCACCGCAAAAAATCTTTTCATAGTTTCATTATCCTTTCGGTTTATTTTAAAATATGGGACGGTCTTTCGATGAAAAACCGTCCCAATTCCAAATGCTGTTATTTATCAGTTGAGATGTTTTGCAACGAATCTGCTTCCGAAGAGTTCAACCGGAGCAATGCCTTCAACAAGGCTGTCGAGATGCTCGGTATATCTTTCGGATACGATTGTGCCTTCAATGACGGAGGTGTAATATTCTTCTGCTTCAGCGGAGAAGAACATGATGTGATAGCCGTAGCTGGTCTGGATAATTTCGCAGTCGCCGGCTTTTCTTGCGGAATCGAAGCACCAATCCTCGAATTCCTCTACCATCTGGCCTTTGTAAACATTCTCATAAAGTCCGCCGTTGGAGGAAGAACCGCTGTCTGCGGAATAGGTTCCTGCAAGTTCGGCAAATGCTTCTTCGGTCGCGCCAAGGCTTTCCCATTCCGCTTTATAGCTTTCTGCGGTTGCGAGAGCCTCTGCAAGCGCTTCTTCGGTGGTATCGCTTGCTTCAACGAGGATATGTCTTACGTTTACGGTATTGTAATGGAGGTCGATCTTCTCAACGAATTCCATTACATAATAACCTTCCTCGTCCTCGAAGATCTCTTTATCGCCGGAAACTCTTGCGTCATCAAAGAGCCAGTCAGCATAAAGCTCATCAAGGGAAGCATAGGTTGCGCTGTACTCGGTGAATTCAACTTCTTCCTCGCCGTTCAAAATCGCGGTTGCTTCGTTTTCGGCAAGTTTCATTGCAACTTCGGTGTCATCGCCTTCTTCTTCAACGGAACCGTCAACATAATAGTAGCTGAAGGATACCATGTCGAAATCCTCGGAATGTTCTGCATAGTATGCGTCGATCTCATCGGAGGAAATTTCCTGGCTGTCAACATAATACTGTGCATAGCTGATGGCGTAGAGATAACGCTCATACATGGATTTGAATACTTTTTCGTTTACGCCGCGGCCGTAGTTGAGCTCAACATAGCTGTTTGCGCTGTAACCGTAAAGGGTTGCGGTGGTTTCGAGGGTGCTCCATTCGCTGTCAATGGTATCATAATATTCCTGATCCATTTCATAGCCTGCCTCTTTGCCCGCGTTATAGAGAGCGGTCATTTCGACAATGGCGTTATCGGTATATTCCTTGATGTAATCTGCCCAGGTCTGGTCGGTGGTATACTGCTGTTCATCGAGAGGATTCTGGGGATTGAAGAAATAGGAAGCGAGGTTGCCGTAGGTCTGATAAAAACCGCTGTAAACCTCATAAACGCTGTTGGTATAGAGCCAGTTGTATTCGGCAACGGAATATTCGGTTCCGTCAACGTCAACGGCTTTCATTACGCGATAGGTAAGACCCATTTCAAAAACGGTGAGTACAACGCAAAGCACGGCGCAGAAGATAACGATTACTTTTGCGAGAGTGTATTTTGCTTTTTTCTTTTTTGCTTTTTCTGCAGCGCTGAGTTCTTTGGCCGCTTTGACCTGCTCAGTGCCGAGAGTTTCTTTTTCGCTCATAAATTAACCATCCTTGCTTTTATATTAGCTTTTGCCGAATTCTTCGGCACAGTATGACAAATATATATTATATATTGTCACACAAAACTTTTCAAGAGTTTTCTATCAAACAAATCAAGAATTCGGCTCCAAATTATTCAAAAATGGAAAATTTTTATTCCACCACTGCAAAATTGAAAGCGGTGGAACCCGTATATGCTTCGTTTTCCGCAGCGACGGCAACGGTAAGGCGGTATTCGCCGGCTTCAAGATCCTCGAAAAGTCCGTTTATAACGTCATATCCGTCGGAAAGAAGACAGATTTCGGAAACGGTTATCTCTTCGGAAGTTCCGATATATTCGAGTGTGATCTGGATATCTGCGGCATCGACCCTGAAGCTGCATTCAATTGAAGTTATGCCCGGAAGGTCGCCTATATAAATGTCCTCGATCCTTTTTTCTCCGTTTATGGTAAAGCTGACCTGCTCTTTGCCGGTCGCTTCGGAGGAATCAAAGATTCCGGAGAAGTTCCAAACAGTATCGGTAATGATGAAAACTGTCATATCATCGGAAACCGGAGAAAGCTCAACGTATCCGTCAAAGCC
>CAZOOL010000005.1:25929-27864 GCA_964581405.1 uncultured Oscillospiraceae bacterium
GGCATTTCGGGAGCGCTGCCGCCCTGCATCATTCCGTTATCAGGCATGGAGATATTCTGATCCATGCTTCCGCCGAACTGTCCCATCGCGCTTTCGATGGATTCAAGCCATTCACGGATATCATCCGGAATATCCTTTGCAGAATCAAGCCAATCAGAAAAACCTTCGGGAACATTAAAGAAATTCTCTCTTCCGGTTTCTCCGGCCATGCCGCCCATACCGTACATTTCGCCCATGCCTATGCCCCAGGAATCAAGGTTTCCCGTATATTCCTGCGGGATACCGTTTACATAAAGGCTGTATTCTTTATTCTTTTCAAGATTTTCTCCCGCGAGGACAAGGCTCTGGAAATCGCGGTCGCTTTCCGCGGTCATTCCGTTTCCTTCCGCATCGAGGAACTCAATTTTGCTTCCTGCGCTTCTTACGGAAGCGAACGTAAACTGGGCACTGGTCATTCCTTCGCCGGACTGGACAGAGTCATTTCTGCTTCCGAAAGCGATAACGCTTCCGCCGTTGATAGTTATGCCCATATCGGCGTCAATGCCGCCGTCGCCGGTTCTTCCGTTGCCGGAAGCATAAACGCTTCCGCCGTTGATGGTGAGCCATCCGTTGGAGTCAATGCCGTCGCCCTCGGAACCGAGTCCGCCTTTGATGACGATATTGCCGCCGTTGACGGTGGTTACGGAAATTCCGTCCTCGTTGGTATTGATGCCGTCGTCCTGAGCGGTAATATTGATGTTGCCGCCGTTGACGGTAAGATGCATTTCGCTGTTAAGGCCTTCGTTTCCGGCTTCGATATTGAGAATGCCGGTGCCTCTGCTGCCGCCGTTCACGTTCATGCTCTTTTTGGAGTAGAAAGCGCCGTCGTATTTATGGAGCTTTTTCGCTTCTTCTGTGTCCTTGTAAATCCTTGCGACGTTTTCGCCTTTGATATTGTTGACGGAACCGTCCGCAATGATTACGTTGGCGCCCGCCTCGGCGGTATCAACAACCCCGGTGGTATTTTCACCGTCGGCACATTCGTAAACGTTGTAGAAAATAACCGCCGGTGCGATTTCACAGGTGATATCCGCGCCGTTGAGGATAATTGTTACCTTCGCTTCCGGGTCGGTTTCCGCCTCTTCGCCAAGGTCAATGGCAAGCTGACCTTTGATTTTGCCGCTGATGAGGTAATCGCCGGGTTTGGTGATGGTCACAAGGGTGTGTTCTGCGGCTTCAGCCTCGGTATGCTTATCGCTTTCATCGCCTTCGCCGTAGGGATTTCCGCTTTCGTAGGAATCCATATCGTGATAATAGATGATTTCGCCGCCGACTTCAACGCAGTCGCTTTCTTCCGCAGGTTTACCGTCAACGGTAATGCCGCTTTCGGAAAGAACGATTGCCGTTGCGTAATCATAGTTATCCTCGGGGATAACCTCCTGGTTTTCGGAAGCTTCCGGGATCTCCGGATCATCACGGTCCGCCGGTTTTTCCGAACCGCAGGCGCCAAGGCTTAAAACCATAACCGCCGCAATTAAAAATGACAGAAATTTTTTCATATAAAAACTCCTTTCAGAATATTCCATATTATATTTTACTCCGATTTTCTGAAACTGTCCTTAATTTTTTGTGAACAAATTTATAAATTATCGTCTGCCGTTGCCGCAATCCATTGAAAGCGTCACAGTGGCGAACTTCCTTTTGCGCCCCGATATTGCAAACTCGGATTTCCCCCGTAAAAAACGAAAAAAGGAGCGCCGCGGTGCGGTGCTCCTTTTAATAAAATATAATACGATATTATTTGCTGCCTTCGGCCATTGCTTTTGCCTTTGCAACTGCGTCGTCGATGGTACCGACGAGAAGGAAAGCGCCTTCCGGAAGGTTATCGTGTTTGCCCTCAAGAATTTCGTTGAAGCCGCGGATGGTTTCAGAAAGAGGAACGTATTTGCCCTCGAT
>CAZOOL010000006.1:0-25499 GCA_964581405.1 uncultured Oscillospiraceae bacterium
TCTACCCGCTATTCGTGCTTCAAGACCCCCGTCGAAACCATTACGACCCCATATAGGGGTTATGGGTTTTCTCAAAGGAAAACTTGGTGCTTTATTATTATAGACGTTTAGCGAGAAATTTACAACCATTTTAAAAGAAGTTTAAAAAAATCTTTATAAAGATATTTTGTTTTGAAGAAGCAAGCAATTTCTTCATGAAATACACCTCCCAACCTAATATTAGTTTATAAATTTATAAGCGAGCTTGCGCATTTTACAGTTTTAAATATAGCCTTTTGTCTTTATATCAGCCGGTTTTTCTTAACCGTTGCTCCGAGGATAAAACCGAGCACCACAAAAACTATGATTTGCATAGCTGAACTTGATAACAAAATTGCCAAATCAAAATCAGCCGTTTCCGCCAAAACCATCTTGCTTACGTTGTTAAAAACAAGAGCAGATAACGCAATGCTCAGCACAACGGATATCGCTCCCAAAACAGCAACGGTGCTGAAGATATTAAGAAATACTTTTTTCTTTTTTATACCCATAAGTCGAAGCGAATGCACCGTGTTTTTGGTTGCTCTGTAGAAAACAAGGCAGAAGACTGCTGTTGAAATAATTGAAACAAGAATAGCCGTAATGAAAAAAGTTTTTGCATTTTCCGATATTTTGGCTATTGATTTTACTGCGGCAGAATAGCCCTGATCATAATATTTGAAATAGCCGTCAGCTCCGTTTTCGGCCATATAGGCTTCGAACTCCTTTTCTTTTCCGTTTTCTATGATTACAGAATTAAGCAGAAGTTCATCTTTGTCCTCAAATTGTTCGGCACCGTTTAAGGAGTTTTTTGGAATAAAAATAACATCAGGTCTGAAAGAATAATTATCCAAAGGAATAGTTGAACCTGCATATGTTCCTACAATGGTATATTCCTCTTTTATTCCGAGCCTGGTATTTTCAGTAAGCGGAAACCAGGAAAATGCTTTCATTTCTGTACTGCTTAACGCACCGGTTTTTATTGCTGTTTTTCTTTGATAACCGGCATCATAGAAATCAAGAGATATTTTATCTCCGACTTTATACCCGTTGAAGGAGGCATAATCTGCACTTACAATGCAAACCTTTGCACCGGAAAGGTATTCCTCTTCGGTTATCATTCTTCCTTCATATATATAGTTTTCTCCGTTATGGAAAGTTTTCATTGTTCCGAGATTATCGGAAAGAATAATCGGAGCCGAAGCATGATTTATTTCGCATAGCGGGATTATGGTTTCTTTCCAGACTCTGCCTTCTTCTGTTTCAAGAAAATCGCGCCAATCCCCGGTGTATTCCGCAAAATACGGAATAGATATATCCTCTGGAACGGATAACACAGTAAATTCATCGCTGGTAAGCACATCTATATCAAATTCAGGAAGAGCCACCCTGATAAGATATTTATTATCCATTCTGGAAAATGCCGGCTGCGACAGGGTACTCAATGAAAGATGGATTTCTCGCGGTCCGGCGTTTACGCCATAAGGCTCTTCGGTGACTCTTTCCCAAAAATACTCAAAATGGCCTTCCGTGGTTTCGGTTTCAAAAACAGTTTTTACCTGTTCTTTGACATCATAATCCTTATAGAATCCCCTTACAAGATACGTTTTTCCGACCTCGAAAGGAAAACTTCCGTCGCTGTTATGAAGAGAATAGCTTGCCTCAAGTTCTATGGTATCGTTTTCCGGAGGAAGATCATAGGCTTTATGCCAACTGACGGGTTCGATAAGTTTGAATTTTACACTGTATTCTTTAAGAGATGTGTTATTATCAAGGATAGAAAGTTTCAAGGAAATTTTGACGTCAGTGCACTCCAAAGCCAAAACAGAAAAATTGTACCTTGCCATATCAAGATAAAAGTTGTAATCCAAAGGATCAAGTGCACCGGATGAAAGTCCTTGGCTTCCTTCTATATATGCTCCGAGAATGGCACGACCGTCATAACCTTCAAAATAGGGCGATTCTGCCGCAAGGGCATAAAGCTCTTTCCCTTCAAAATACTTTTTTCCGTCTTTTGTATAATAAGTCACGTTGCCTTCTTCATCGGGAAAAGCACTTGCGGCTTCTTTTTCGCCGGATGGAAGCGCAACAGTTACATAATTATCGTCAAGACTTTCTGCCTGTTTTTCTGCAAAAGACAGAAAAAGCACACTTATTGAAACAAAACCGCAGGCACAGGTAAGAAGGATTATCATCGAAATGCTTATAAACTTTTTTCTTTTGAACAAAGAAAAAATCGTATTCATATTGTCACCTCCCGGAAACGAATAAGTTCAATGACAAACTTTAGAAAATGTTCTTTTATTCTTTAATCATTCCATCTTCAAGAATGATTGAAACATCTACGAAGCGGCTTATCTCTGCGTCATGTGTTACGATAATTACACAGCAGTTTTTTTCATGAGCCAGTTTTTGCAGAATCTCTATAATGTTTTTTCCGTTTGCCTTATCAAGGTTTCCGGTAGGTTCATCCGCAAGGATAATTTCGCTTTGCGACGCAAGAGCACGGGCAATGGCAACCCTCTGCTGCTCCCCACCGGAAAGCATGTTCGGGAACTTTTTGTATTTCTCTTCAGTCAGCCCGACAGAAAAAAGTTCTTCTTTTGCTCTTTTTTCTGCGTCAGCTTTTTTAATCTTTTTAGCCAGCAAAGGAAACTCAACATTTTCAAGAACAGTCAAATGCTGCAGCAGATTGAAATTCTGATAGATTATCGAAACATGATTAAAACGATAATCGTCCCTGTCAATATCGTGGGTTGCCCTGCCGTTAAAAACAACCTGACCCCCTGTCGGGATGTCAAGCCCCGCAAGAAGCGAAAGAAAAGTGGTTTTTCCGCTTCCGGAAGGTCCCATAATGGAATAAAGCTTTCCGGATTCGAATTCAAAATTGATTCCTTTAAGTGCGTTTACAACCTGATATTTGCTTTTATATGAATAGCTTACATTTTCAATATTAAGAATTGCCATTTTTCTCTCACTCCTCCGTCTTCATAAGAGTTACTGTGTTTTTCGAAACAACCGTATAGGAAGCGATTACGGAACCTGTTAAAAAAGCAAATATTGCTGCAGCAGAAACAGCCATATCACTCAGATTCATTCCGAAAGCTAACAAACCCAAAGCCGTTGCCAGTACCGCACCGGCCAATGCGAGAAGCAGATGCTCGAAAAACAAAAGCACAAGTATTTTTGTTTTTTTAAGGCCGATACACCGCATAACGGCATATTCCTTTTCTCTCGTCCTTGATGAAAGAAATGTAGTTAAAAAACCGATTCCGACAACAATAACAATTGCCGCTATCTGCAATATTTCAAGAATGCGTATATTGGATTCTATTTTTTCTGTTGTATCAAGGAAAAGTTCGTCCTGAACTATAACTCCAAAAACAGAACTGTTCGCTTCATTCAATATATCCGGTTCGACGAAGACACCGGAAGAATAAATAATTTCCTTGCATTTTTCAAGTTCGGCTGTGTTTTTTATGTCAAAAGAGCAATGGTCAACGGTAAAAACGAAAGTCGTTCCATCGACCCACTGTGCAAAAAACGGAACATAAATTATGTTTTTATTAACACCCTCATAAGTACCTATTACACGGTAACGGATATCTTTCTCCTCTGTGTATAACTGTTCGGATTTCATTGTTATATACCCGTCATCACCGTATTCTGTTCCCTCCGGAACAAGACAGACCATTTCTTCGGATAAAAATATATCTTCGGAATAACCATCAAAGAATCTTATTTCCGCATTTTCAAGCAAAGGATCACAGTCGAAATTAAGAATCTTCCGGGCCTTCATATCTAAAGGCAAATCAAGATCAAAATCCGCATAAGTTCTTATGTTCGTGACAGCATCATCTAAATAGATTCCTTGGTTTCTGTGGTGACCTGCGAGCATTTCAATACATGAAGAAAGTATGCCGAGCCCGTCCGTATGAAGCCCTTTGTTATCCGTAACGTAGCAGGAGATGGTTGTCATTTCTATGGTTTTTTCAAGTTCGAGCCTTTGTTTTTCCGCAAGTGTATTAAGAAATGCTATTGAGAAAATCGATATAAAAACCGATATTACAAGAATAATACTTGTAAAAGTCCTGCGAAAAACGCCTTTATACATAAGAGTCAGAAGATTCATATTTCTCACCTTCCTTTACACATGGATTTCAGGTGTTTTCTTAATATACGATACCAAGCAGAATTTCTGCTATACCGGCATCGGCAAGCATTTTATCGTCATTTTTGTATTCGGGGAAACGCGCTTTTATTTCAGTGAAAATGTTTTCAAGCCCGGGATAAAGACCACCGTGACCGGACTGAATGTATTCCCATAAATCTATTTCAAGTCTTCCGGTTTCATAATTCTGAGAAACTTCAAACTTCCACCGTTCAGTGCCGCTGGTATATTCTCCCGGAACATTCCATTTTACGGTACAATATATTATCCATTCAGAAATGCTTTCTTCGTCCAGTATTACTTCAAGTGACAAGTTTTTATAATAGGAGCTTTGCAAACGTCCTCTTGCAACGTGAAAACGCATCATCTCTTCTACATTGCCGAAATAGCAATTGTTTGCTTCAAGGGAAGAAAAATCCGGAATTTCAAGACTTACAAGCGAGCCATAATAGATATACAGGAATTCATACACGGCATCCGGAATATCTGCATCGGAATATGTGAACTCCGACATTTTTGAAGATGAAGGGTTTTCTATCAGCGCAAGGGGATTGGGATTTTCTTCAAGAAAATCAAATACCTTTTCCCTGTTTTGGGTAATTTTCTCCCATATTCCGGAAGGCTTTGAAGATTCGGTTTCTTCATTTGAAGATGCTTCAAGCTTGCAGGGGCAGTCATCACCGCAAACCTGATTGGCAGGTGCACAGGAACTGCACGAGACGAGTACGACGAGTAATGCGGAAATAAGCTTAAAAAATTTTGCCATGTGTTACACCTTCTTTTTAATAGATTTTCAAACAACGGTTTTGCGGCTATATCCGGTAATTTTATTATAGTAAAATCGAAGCACAAAAAAATATATTTGCCGTATTTACAGATTTTTTGCAAAATTTACAGAGATATTAATATGCAAAGGTGGTATAATGGAAAGGGATAAAACCCTTTTGATTGGAGGTGCGGTTTTTGCTTACTTTTGTAATTTGTGATGACGATAACATGGTTAATGATAATCTTGCAAAAATCGTAAGAAACTATGCCGAAACAAACGACCTTCAGATAAGGGTACAACAATATTACGACGGTGAAGAACTTGTTAAAGACAATCTTTTTTTTGATATTCTGTTTCTGGATATTGAAATGCCGCATCTTAACGGAATAGAAGCGGCTAAAAAAATTCGTGAGATGTCAAAATGGGGCCAGATTGTTTATATTACAAGCTATGCGGATTATGCAAGAGTTGCATACGAAGTTCACCCATTCAGCTTTATAACAAAACCATTTGAAACAAATGATATTGAACTTGTGATCAGCGAGAGCATACAGTATCTCAACAAAAAATCACCCAGTAAGAAGTTTACTGTTTTTTCTGAAAACGGTGCAAAAACCATCCCGCTGGACGAGATTTACTATTTTGAAATATATGAGAGAAAAATAAGAGCTGTTTGCAAAGCAGGAAAATATGTATTCAAAGGGAATATTAATGACCTTGAAACGAAACTGGACTCGTCCGTTTTCGGTTGTCCGCACCAAAGTTTTTTGGTCAACTTTATGCATATAGACAAGATGAAAGAGTACAACATTTATGTTGTAAACGGGGATATACTTCCTCTTTCTCAAAAAAGAGCAGTTCAATTCAAAGAAAAATATTATAATTACCTCGAAAACACATTTTATATCGTCTGAAAAAGGAAACGGATATTATGGGAATCATCACATTTGCAATTATAAATATTCTTCCGGTTCTGGTTGTAACGTATGTGTCCTCGTATTTCATGAAAAAAATCTATGAAAAAAACAGCAGATATTCCTCCAAATTATATTTTGTAGTTTGGGGTTTGTTTGCTGTTTTTTATATGCTTATAATTCAGCTGCAGCTTGGCAGTGTTGTAATGACGGTATATGGGATAACTTCCATGCAAATGATATCGCTGCTTTATAAAGGAAAAAAGTATAAATTCTTTTATAATCTGCTGTTCTATATGTACCTGATAATCCTGGATGTAGTGTCCATTCCGATTATTTCAATGATACTCAATGTTGAAACAGCGGAGGTCATATCTATTCCGTATTTCCGCGTTGCAACACCAATCATCAGCGGAATTATCATGCTTGGTTCTGTAAGACTGATTATTCATTGCCTGGTTGCCGAAGAGATTGACAGAATCAACAAGAGAATAAACTTTATCATTTTTGCGGTTTTAATCTGCGAAGCAGCCATGCTTCTCTATGGCGTTGCTCTTTCTTCTGAAAACTTAATGCATAATAAATATTTTCTGTTATCGCTGGTTTTCTTCCTAGCTTTTGATGTTATGGGAATATATCTATATAGGCTTATGAATATTGACGGTCAGCTGAAAAACGAATTGGCACTTTCAAAACAAAGGGACGAGCTGGAATATAAACATCTGCAATCCCTTCAGGATGAATACGAAAAATCAAGAAAGATTTTACATGATATTAAAAACCATGTTCTGACTCTTGAAAGAATAAATCTGGGCTCTGACGGAGAATTGCCGCACGAGTATATTAAAGATTTGATTGAAAAAATTGATGACTGCGGATATTCTTTCAAATCCAACAGTAAAATTATTACGGCTTTGCTGAGTGAGAAAATTTCAGCCGCAAAAGCAGAACATATTACTTTTTCTGTACAGGTGCAGGAAGTACCTTTTGAATTTGTTTCTGATCTGGATTGGGTTACTATTCTGGGCAACATAATAGATAATGCTATTGAATCCTGCCTTAAAGTTCCGGAAGATAAAAGGAGCATCAATCTTTATATTCATAAATTCCAGAATATGTTGATGATACGCCTTGAAAATACTTTGTCAGATATTCCTATTGTTGAAAAAGACAGGCTGAAATCTTCAAAAGAGGGCCACGTTGGAGTTGGTATTGCAAATGTTAAAGAAGTAATTGAAAAGTACGGCGGGGAAATCAATTTTAGCTATGACGAAGAAACATTCAAAACAAGAATAGTGATCCCTCTGCCTTAAGGCAGACCGTATGGTCTCATAAGTTTCGAGAAAATATAGATAAAAATCGTTAAAAAAGGAAGGACCGTTATGCGGTTCTTCCTTTTTGTTATGAAACAGAAGTTTATATATGTAAATTTTGCAAATAAACTGTAAATTATGTAAATCGCATTGTATCTATGCCTATTTATTCTACAATATAAGTAGATAACTAAAATGGGGTGATTGTCATGGACTGTTACTGTTTTTCTAATACCATAATTGTTTAGGATTCAGCTTAAATCTTGAATAATACAAATTAAAAATCCCGTAAATATTTGTCTTACAAAAATTTATATAAAGGTCAGGTGAATTAAAATGAAAAAACTTTTGGCAATTATTTTAGCAATGCTCATGCTCACATTTGCGCTTTGTGCATGTGCTCAGGATAATCCGGAAACACCTGATGTTCCGGAACAACCCCAAAGCGAATCGGAAATTTCAGAATCGGAAGAAAGCAAAAATCCTGTTTCTGAAGAGCAGAACGAATCTTCTCCCGAAGAAGATGCCGCTCTGCAGGAATGGGTTGAAAGCCTTGAACCTATTGAAGTTTATGATACAAAAAATGTATATCCGTGGGTTATCGGAGAAATATTTGAAATCATAATGGAATCCGAACCGGATGAAAGAAAATCAACCGAACTTTTAGGGATTGAGGTTTGCGGCGGAGAAAATGAATTCTTTGTTGACTACACATATTCCTGTGAGGCAGAAGATCCCGGACATCTTTTTATAAGAGTCAGAATGAATAATGACGGACTTTACACTCTTGTTGCCCGTGGCGAAGGTCATATCGGTTACGGACTTCAGAAAACAGACATCAACCTTGACGATATCGTGCTTTGCATTGAAGACGTGGTGGGTATTTCCCTGGAAGAAATTGTTTCTCTCGAAATTCAGTACCGTAATTATGAAGAAATCAAATCGGCGGTATTCAAAGGCGAAGAGGCAAAGAAACTGGCAGCCGTATTGCTTGCGGTTGAAATTGCACAGTTCGACGAGAAAAAGTTCAATCCTGTAACCGGCGGAGATATAAAATATATTATTGAAGCTGCCGACGGAACAAAGGTCGGAATTGTCGATAACGGAAGCATCACCGTCGGTGACGGTGAAAAATATTCGCAGCAATATTTGCTGATTGATACAGACTACAGCCTTGATATTCCGGAAAACACTGTATGGAACGTAACACCCAAATAATTAAAGATAAACATCCGTATGCAAAGGAGGTGCTCCTCATGAAAAAACTCTTTGCATTGATTTTAGTTTTGCTTACGCTCTGCTCGTGTGCAGCGAAGGACCACACTCTGGAAATGGCAAATTATAACGGAACTTCTGAAGGCTATATCTATTGGTATGAAGATGGAAGAAATCGAGATTGGGAAGAGGACGTTATATATCTTGCGGATATGTTCATGCAAAACGACCCTCAGATATCCGGAAATGAATTTAGAGTTCTTCTTGATGAGAAAGAAAATTACTATTATTCCGACGAACTTTATAACGAAGAACTGCGCAATGAATTTATCGAGCGCATAAATATTCTTATTCCTGAAATAGACAAGCTTGAGGATTGGCAAATTACTTCTGAACTTCGCAAAATTGTTGCTCTGCTTAAACAGGCTCATGTTTCGGTTTATTTCTCACTCCAAAATTATTATCCGATAGATTTTGAGGCAATTTACAGCGAAGAAAGCGTTGCTTTCTATGCAGTTTCTGCCCACATTGAAAACGAAGAAGCGGTTTATGCTAAACTTTCTGCAATAAACGGAGTTCCCATCGATGAAATAATCAATATTTCTTTGGAACACATATCCAGCGAAACAGTATATTATCAGTATCATCTGCTCCAGACTTTACTCAAATGCGGAGAGTTTCTCCGTGACATAGGTATAACCGAAAAAGAAACGGATTCGGTCGAATTTTCATTTATAAAAGATGACGGAACCAAGATAACCCTGACATTATCCTCGATACAATCCGGAGAATACGGCAAAGCAGAAATGACGAATACTATGCTACGCAACAAAAATGTTTTGATGTATAAAAACACTTCCGATAATTTCTGGCACGAGATTCTTGAAGATAACACTTTGTATATCAGATTCAATAGCTGCAATGACAATGAATATCAGACTTTTGCCGGATTTGCTTCCACTCTTAAAAATCAGATTTCAGACAACCCTGTGAAAAAAACTGTCCTTGATTTTCGTGACAATATGGGCGGCACATTCAGAAATTATGAAAGTTTTATAGAAATGCTGAATGGCGATGAATTTGGTAATATCTATGTACTTATAAATGATGGAAGTGTTTCACGCGCTGTTATAACTCCCGCACTAATAAAACAACAGGTTGAAAAAACAATTCTTGTTGGTGACCCTGCCGCCGAAGGACCAAATGGTATCGGATACAAACTTGACGGTACTTATAAAACACCGAATTTTGGCGTTTATTTCTCTTTTGGTTCTTACTATGCAAAATTCTGGCCCGATTATGAATACGATGCTCTTATGCCCGATATCACCATTTATCAAACCATCGAAGATTACAAAAACGGTATCGACACCGTACTCGAAGCGGTGCTCGCTATGGAATAAAATAATTCTGTTTATTTTGATTTTGCTCTAAGATTTTGATTGATAATTATTTTTTCAAAAAAAGCGGTGAAATAGAATGCTTGATGAAGCTGAAAAAGAGAGAATCAAAGATGCTTTATTTGATGTAAGCATCGCTTGGTAAAAAGGTTTAATAGACCTGCACATCCATTTGCTCCAAAAGTTTTCCGTATTCGTATCCGTATTCATATCCGTGTGCAGGCATTAAAAAAGAAGGCAACTACCCTAAGAGGTGGTTGCCTTCAAAGTACTATAATTTTAGAATGTTTTATGCTTTAACAAACTTTTGGTAGGGACTTTTGGGTTTGTCAGGAATAGTCATTTTTAGTTCCCCGGAAGCAAGTAAAGGGTTTACAATCTGCGACATAACATGGTTTCTTGATTTACCCATAAAAGCAACAATTTCATCTCTTGAACGAGGAATGCTGCAGAATTCTACGACCGAGTTGGAAGTTGGGTTTGCATCTGCAAAAAGTCCATTTTTCATTACTACTTTGAATTCACCATGCATTACTGAGAATATAGGGGCGGGAAGCCCTGCGTTGGAAAATTCAGTACGCATTGTGGGAATACCTGAGTATCTGTTCTCGGTTACTTTTAAAAGCTCAAGTATATTTGCCAAAGCGGGGTTTCTCGTATCAGGCCGGACTTTTCCAAGAGCGTCTATGGAAATTTTTCCATAGAGACCGCCGCTGTTAATAATCTCCATGCGGTCACGATACATTTCTATGCGGATTGGAACGTTTTCGGTGTGAACGCTGTAATCACGGTGAACCAAAGCGTTAAGGATAGCTTCGCGAACTGCAATGATTGGATATTCCGGTCTGTCAACGCGTTTTCCGTTTTCATCAATAATTGTTTTAGTGCGGCTGTTTTTTCTCACAAACTCAACGGCCTCATCAAGCATATCTGGTATTGCACCTGTGATACGTTTGTTGTCAATGAAACGTTCGCCGCCATCACCAACAGTACCATGCTCAGTTCCAGGAAGGGAAACGGCGGTTATGCAAAGCTGAGGAAAATATGTTTGAGGATATCTTGAGAATGTCATAAGACCAGCGAGGGTGGGTTTGCCTTCTTGGGTAATACCCATAAGTTCAAGAATTTCTTCCTCAGAAACATTGTCTGCAAGATTCTTTCTTTCGCGTTTAACTGCGGCAAGATATTCTTCCATACGTTTCTCATCAATCATATTGAATTTTGCGTGTTCAATAACACGGATATCATCACGGGTTCTTTTCCTGAAAGCTTCATAACTGTAAATTTCGTATTCGCTCATGGGTTCATCTGATTCACCAACACGAACATAAGAACCTTTTACACGACCTACGCCTTTATAAAATACAGGGCGTTCTGAAATATCCACTCCGGGAATTTCGGCAGATACTACGATTATTCCATTGTCGATTTCACATGTTGTAAAAAGAGCACGAACGGAAGGTTCCATTTGTTTGCATTGCTCGGTGACTTTTTTCTGAAGGTCCTGAGCATCATATACACCTTTAATTGCATAACCTTCTTTTTCATCAATGCCGAAAATGATAATACCACCATCATCTTGATTGGAGAAAGAAGAGAGAGTATCAAAAAGCTTGGTAGGACAGCCGGATGCGGCAGATTTCAACTCTATTGTCTGTGATTCTGTTTTAGTGCGGACAACATCATAAACTAATTTCTTTAAATCTTCAGCCTGCATAAAACAACCTCCTTACAGATTACTGATTATATTATATACAATTTATTCTGAAAATGCAACTATTAACGATTTGATATAAGAATTAACGAGAAAACGGAAAGAATTAACGATTGAACAAGAAGAATTAACGATTTATTTAATTCTTATCGTTGATTCTTTTTCCATATTCATAGATTTCCTGCCTTCTGACTGTAATGGAAGTGTCAAGGCAAGGATATATGTCAAGTCCTGTTTTAAGGACGAATACAAGGGTGTATCTTCCTACTTCTATGCGGTCTATAAAACTGCTTATGAAAGTTTTGTATGCAGGGTTGGGAGGAGTTTTCTTAAGCGAAGCATACTCGGAGAGAATAAGGCTGGTGTCAATATCCGTGGAAGAATTTTGGGATAAAGAAGCAAGCCTCGACCGTCTGTCTGCAAGTTCCTGTTTTTCTTCCTCAAGCCGGTTAAGACGTTCCACCAGAGCAGAAGAGAGAAGCCCTGCGGCAACAGCATCGGCAATATTCTTGAGTTCCTCGGCATTTCTGGCGATTTCGGCATCTATCGCTGAATAGTCCTGCCGGAGTATGGTTTCTGCTGTGGAAGAATATTTAAGGATATTCTTCTTGATTCTGCCGAGAGCCTTGCTGTTTAAAATATGGGTTTCAAGAAGATAAATTGTATATCGCTCAAGATAGTCACGGCTGATTTCTTTGTTGGAACAGAACCTTCTGTTGGTGGGACAGCGATAGGTCGCATATTTTTCCTTGTTCCTGCCGCTGAATCTCATGCTTCTCTTGGGGAAATAAGCGCATCGAAACGCTAATCCAAGAAAATTGGGACACACTGTAGAAATAGTCAAATTACACAAAAAATTCAGACCTCAGTACGCTCCTTTTTTCGCGTCCAAAGCAAACCTTATTTTACCAAGCCAATGGAGGTAATTTGCCACTTGAGCACAACATGAATACGTTTTCCTTATTTTGAGCACGGCGAGAAAAAGGAACTGCAGGTGCCGACTCCACCAGAACGGTATTGGACGAACGCCTTTTTTCTGCGGCGGCTTTGCCGCAAAGGTAGTGCTCCGATACACAAAAAAACACCGTCTTGATAAAATCAAGGCGGTGTTTTTTGTTTGTGAAAAGAAAATGGGGGGTTATAATGTTTTTTTAGCTTGGGAAAGCATCAATTTTATTCTGTTAAGTTGGTTTACTTCGGAAGCTCCGGGGTCATAATCCACAGCAACAATATTCGCCTGGGGATATGCTTTTTTCAAAGCTTTTATAACACCTTTTCCGACAACATGGTTCGGAAGGCAGGCGAAAGGCTGAATACAGACGATATTTGGAGTTCCGGTGGTAATAAGTTCAACCATTTCTCCGCAGAGGAACCAACCCTCACCATACTGGTTGCCCATTGAAAGAAAAGGTTTTGCAAGCTCCGCAACTTTTCTTATGGGAAGCGGCGCTTCAAATCTTTTGCTTTCTTCAAGGGCGTCAAGAGCGGGCTTCCTCAATGCGCGGATAACGTCAACGCCTATGTTAGCCACTGCTCCGTCTTTAAAATCCGTGCCGAGATATTTATGGCGGTAATTTCCGTCATAAACAGAATAGTTCATAAAATCAAGAAGATCCGGAACGACCGCTTCCGCGCCTTCCGCCTCAAGAAGCTCCACAAGATGGTTGTTGGCAAGAGGCATATATTTTACAAGGATTTCGCCAACGACGCCTACTCTCGGCTTTTTAAGATTTTCGTCGATGGGAAAATCATCAAAAGCTTTTACAATGCCTTTGCATACTTTTTTGTAACTCCAGCTGCTTTTTTCGTTTATAAGGCTCTCAACGGCGATATCCTGCCATTTTTTGTGCAGAGCATTTGCGCTTCCTTTTTCAAGCTCATAAGGGCGAACCCTGTAAAGACAGCGCATGAAAAGATCGCCGTAAACAACCCCTTTTGCCGCGGCAATAAGAAGTTTTGACGGAATTTGGAATCCTTCGTTGGTTTCCATTCCGTTTGCGTTGAGTGAAATTACCGGAATATGTCCAAGCCCGGCTTTATCAAGAGCGCGCCTTATAAAACCAACATAGTTGCTTGCTCTGCAGCAGCCGCCGGTTTGTGTCATAATAACAGCAAGGCGGTTTGTGTCGTATTTTCCCGAAAGAACTGCCTCCATAATCTGTCCGACGACGGTTATGGAAGGGAAACAGGCGTCGTTATTGACGTATTTAAGACCGGTGTCTATGGCTTCACGGTTATCGTTTGAAAGCACTTCCATATTAAAACCGTATTTTCGGAAAATCGGTTCAAGAATATCAAAATGAATGGGACTCATCTGCGGAGCAAGAATCGTATATCCGCTTTCGAACATCTCTTTTGTGAAATGGGTTCGGTGATAGACAGGAGAAACGTATTCTGGCGCAATTTTCTGTTCATCGCGTTTCTTCATGGCAGAAATCAGGCTTCTTATCCTTATTCTTGCGGCACCGAGATTATTCACCTCATCTATTTTAAGAACGGTATATAGTTTATTGCTTTTTTCAAGAATTTCGCAGACCTGATCGGTGGTTACGGCATCAAGTCCGCAGCCGAAGGAGTTGAGCTGAACAAGTTCAAGGTCGTTTCTTCTGCTGACAAATTCAGCCGCATTGTAAAGTCTTGAATGATAGACCCACTGGTCCGTTACCCTGATAGGACGCTCCGGTTCAAAATCAATCGGAAGGCTGTCCTCGGTAAGAACCGCAAGACCATAGGAAGCAATCATTTCCGGGATTCCGTGATTTATTTCCGGGTCGATATGATACGGCCTTCCCGCAAGTACGATTCCCTTTTTACCTTCTTTTTCAATTTGTTCAAGAATTTCTTTTCCTTTATTCCTGATATCATTTTTTGCGCGAATCTGTTCTTCCCAGGCGGCTTTTACCGCCATTTTTACTTCCGAAGCCGGAATATTCCATTCTTTTTTACATAGGGAAACGAGGCGCTTTTCGATGGTTTGTTCATCGGTGAAGGCGACAAAGGGACGGATATATTTCACATCTCCGTTAAGAATATCCTCTACATTGTTTTTGATGTTTTCCGCATACGAAATCACTATCGGACAATTATAGTGATTCTGGGCAAAAGAAGTTTCCTGCTTTTCATAAAAAACACAGGGGTGGAAAATCGTTTTTATTCCTTTATTTATAAGCCACTGAACGTGTCCGTGGGAAAGTTTTGCGGGATAACATTCGGATTCCGACGGAATGGAATCCATTCCGAGTTCATAAATGTTTCTTGAAGAAACGGGCGAAAGAACGACCTTGAATCCAAGATTTCCAAAAAATGTTGCCCAGAAAGGATAGTTTTCATATATGTTCAGGACCCTCGGAATTCCGATTTCGCCTCTCGGCGCATTTTCGGGAAAATCGTAGTCAAAAATACGCCGCAATTTATATGCCGCAAGATTGGGGCCTTTTGTCAGGGATTCCGTTTTTCCGAGGCCGCGCTCGCATCTGTTTCCGGTAATATGTTTTCTTCCTCCGGGGAATCTGTTGACCGTAAGCATACAGCGATTCAGACAGCCGGAGCATCTTGCCGTACTTGTTTCGTATGTAAGAGAGGTTATTTCCGAAAGAGAAAGCATCTTCGTTTGCTGGCCGGAATAGCGTTCCTTTGCGATAAGCGCCGCACCGAATGCCCCCATGATTCCGGAAACGTCCGGGCATATTGCTTTTGCTCCGGAGATTTTTTCAAACGCACGCAAAACGGCTTTGTTATAAAAAGTGCCGCCCTGAACAACAATATGCGTTCCCAGTTCGGAAGGATCCGCAAGTTTAATAACTTTATAAAGCGCGTTTTTTATTACGGAATAGGCAAGCCCCGCGGAAATATCTTCGATCGAAGCGCCTTCTTTTTGCGCCTGTTTTACATTCGAGTTCATGAAAACAGTGCACCTTGTACCAAGGTCAATGGGATTTTTTGCAAAAAGAGCTTTTTCTGCAAATTCCTCCGCGGAATATCCCATGGAATTTGCAAAGTTTTCAATAAAGGAACCGCAGCCGGAAGAGCAGGCTTCGTTGAGCATTATTGTATCGACGGAGCCGTTTTTTAATTTTATGCATTTCATGTCCTGGCCGCCTATGTCGAGCACGCAATCGGCATACGGGTCAAAAAATTTTGCGGCGGTGCAGTGCGCTATGGTTTCAACTTCGCCTTCATCAAGATTGAAAGCAGATTTAAGAAGTCCTTCTCCGTATCCGGTGGAACATGAGCGGACTATTTTTGCTCCTTCGGGAATGTCTTTTTTCAATATTTCGATTCCGTCAATAGCGGATTTCATGGGAGAACCCTGATTATTGGCGTAATAGGAGAACAAAAGCTCTCCCTTTTCTCCGATAAGCGCCATTTTCGTAGTGGTAGAACCCGCATCTATTCCAAGAAAACAGTTTCCGGTGTAATCTTTGAGCACGGCTTTTTCAACGGATGCCTTTGAATGACGCCGATAAAATTCGTCGTATTCATCGGTGCTCGAAAACAAGGATTCAAGGCGTTTGAGCTCGTATTCAAACTCAACGCCGTGCTCAAGCTTTTCTATGAGCGTGCTCATGAGCACCGGCTCTCTGTTTTTCGCTTCAAGCGCTGCCCCCATGGCGGCAAAAAGGTGTGAATTTTCCGGATCGACTATATTTTCCGGCGAAAGTCTGAGGGTTCTTATAAATGCGTTTTTCAGTTCAGGAAGAAAATGCAGCGGACCGCCGAGAAAAGCAACACAGCCTTTTATCGGTTTGCCGCAGGCAAGACCGGAAATCGTCTGGTTAACAACGGCCTGAAAAATCGAAGCGGCAAGGTCTGCTTTCGATGCGCCTTCATTAATAAGGGGCTGTATATCCGATTTTGCGAAAACGCCGCATCTTGCCGCGATGGGATATATTTCCTTGTAGTTTTCGGCTTCGGCATTAAGTCCTTTCGCGTCTGTCTGTAAAAGCGAAGCCATCTGGTCGATGAAAGAACCCGTTCCGCCTGCACATATTCCGTTCATTCTTTCTTCAAGTCCGCCGGTAAAATAAATTATCTTTGCGTCCTCTCCGCCAAGCTCAATGGCAACGTCCGTCTGGGGCGCGATTGTTTTAAGCGCAGTCGCAACGGCAACGACCTCCTGAACAAAGCCGATGTTCATTGCCTTGCTCAGATTTATTGCTCCTGAACCGGTTATTTTCACATTCAGCAGACAGTCGCCGAGTTTTTCCTTTGCTTCACACAAAAGATCCTTAAGCGTTTCCTGCGTTTTCGCGCAGTGGCGCCGGTATTCACCGAATATGATCTGATTTTTTTCATCAAGCACCGCAAGCTTTACGGTGGTTGAACCTATGTCTATTCCTGCGCGGTATGTTTTGATATCTGTCATTTTCCTTATCATTATTCTTTAATTTTAATCGACATTGTTCCGGTATAGTTTTCATCAGAAAGCAAAAAACTGAACGGAATCACTTCGATATAGCACGGGCCGTCAATAAAGAATCCCTTTCCGATTATTTTGTTTCTCAGCCTGTAAAGAACCTCTTCTACGGATTCTCTCTTGCTGAAGGTAATGCTGGCGTATTTTCCTGCAGGTTTAATTACAAGAGAACTGTCAATGGGTTTAAAGTTTATTTTTTTGAAGTTTTTGGAAGGAAACGCAACTCCGAGCTCGAAGTTTTCCTTTGAAACGATCACACCCGCGGAACATACATTTTTCTGATATCCCCTTTTTTCAATATATTCGTCAAGAGAACTCATGTGCCGGCAGTTTATGTTTTCGGCAAGATTTTCTCCGGAACCGGCTGATTCAAAATCACACACCAAAACATATTCCTCGGGGAAATCGGCAATTCTTATCTCTTTGCCTGAAGAATAATACTTTTCCGCAGATGAAATAAGCTTTTCTGCGGCAAGCTGCATTTCATAGATTTCCGCCTGTTTCTGTGCAAGCTGGAAACGGCTTTTCTCGAGGATACGGAGTATCTCTTTTTCGTCATTACTGTTAAGGATTTCGTGAATTTCGGAAATGGAAACTCCCGAATATTTGAGAAGTTTTATAATGCTGAACGCCATATATTGTTCATCGCGGTAGTACTGATATCCGTTTTCCTTTGTCACCGCCGGTTTCAAAAGCCCCTTTTTACTGTAAATGGCAAGGGTATCTTTTGAAACGCCGCAAAGTTTTGCGAATTCTCCGCTTGAGTATAATCCGTTTTCCATAGTTTCATCCTTTTGTTTTATCTGTTTCTCGGAAGTTTCACGGTAAAGACTGTGACCATGTTTTCGCTGAACACAGATATTTTTCCGTTATGAAGTTCAACGATTTTTTTCACCACCGCAAGTCCGATTCCGTTGCCGGCGGAAGAGTGGGATTCGTCAGCCTGATAAAATTTATTGAAAATCTTTTCCTGCTGTTCCAAAGGTATCTCGCTTCCGGTGTTCGTCAGGGAAACAAGGATGTTTTCGCCTTCCTCATCTATTTTTATCTTGATACCGAAACCTTCGGGAGTGAACTTTATGGCGTTGTCGAGGAGATTTATCCAGACCTGCCTGAGCATCTCCTCGTTTGCATTTATTTTGTGCTCGCCGAAATCAAGGCTGAAATCAATGTTCTTTCTGTCCCATTTGTTTTCAAGAAGCAGTATGCAGGAACGTATCTGTTCCGAAAGATTGTATTCGTCTGTTTTGTCAAGTATAGTCTGGTTTTCGACCTTGGTAAGCTCAAGCATTTTGGTTGCCATCGCGGAAAGCCTCATGGATTCGGATTCTATTATTTCAAGATATTCCTTTTCCTGTTCCGGGGAAAGGTTTCCTTTTTTAAGAACCTTTGCAAAACCCGCAATGGAAACTATCGGGGTTTTGAATTCGTGAGAAAAATTATTCACAAAATCGCTTCTGAGCATTTCCGTGTTTTCAAGCTGCTCCGCCATTTTGTTAAAGCTTTGGGTAACTTCTGAAAAAACGGGTGCTTTTGCCATTATGCCGTCCTGCCCGATCCTTGTTTTGAAATTGCCGGAAGCAAGTCCGTTCATTCCGTCGATAAGTTTTCTCATGGGTTCGAAGGGAACCTTTGTTGCAGCAAGGGAAATAAATATGCCGAAGATTATATTGAGCAGGGCATGATAGAAAATGATCTTTCCGGCATCCGATTCGATTTCTTCCGAAACGGTCAGGATCCCGCTGTTCATAAGAACATAAAAAAACACGCAGGTTATGAAAGTATTGATTACGAGCGTTGCAAAAACAATTCCGCAGAAAAGCCAGAAAGCTTTTATATTCGTTTTTGTTATGCTTTTCATGCTTTTTTCACCGCCTTATAGCCAAGCCCGCGGACAGAAATAATTTCAAACTCGTTCCATCCTTCGAATCTTTTGCGAAGCCTTCCTATGTGTACGGTCAGGGTTTCCCATCCGCTTTCGCTTTCGGTTCCCCAAATTTCGTCCATAAGCTGGATTCTTGTAAAAATTTTATCCGGGTAAGAAAGCAATTTATATAAAAGCAAAAATTCCTTTTGCGGAAGTTCCTGAGTTTCGCCGTTTTTTGAAACCGTAAGGGCGTCATAATCAAGAACGACCTCGCCGACAAAGATTTTCCTTTCGCTTGCGATTTGCGCTCTTCTCAGGAGTGCTTTTATCCTCAGAAGAAGTTCCTCTTCATCAAAAGGCTTTGTCATATAATCGTCCGTTCCCATAACAAAACCCATTTTTTTATCGGACGGAAGCTGTTTTGCCGAAAGCATCAGAACGGGAAGGTTGCTGTTTCCTTCCCGAAGAGTTTTTGTGAATTCATATCCGTCCATTTTAGGCATCATAATATCTATCACCGCAAGGTCGATGTGGTTTGATTCCATAACAAAAAGAGCCTCTTCACCGTTTTCTGCGGTAAAAACATTGTAATTTTCTGCTTCAAGAATAATTTTTAAAAGCGTTCTTGTGTTTTTATCATCATCCGCAACAAGAATATTGAACATAAAATCGCCTCTTTTCGACTTTATTATAAAGAGCAAATGTAAACTGAAAATAAATTTTTGGTAAAAAAACAAAAATCCCGCCGAAAAACGGCGGGATTTTTAAGTTTGCTTGTTTTATTGGAGGAGGCCAATTATGCGATCTTTCTCGCAAAAATACAAGCACTATATTCAGCTGATTTTTTCCCCGGGCAGCGGCTCCCGGGGAAAGCTCAGCAATATAGTTTAATAGAAGATGTAAAAATTATTTCTCGTTTGCACCCGGGATTCTTTCGAGAAGCTTGGGAGCAAGAATGTTGCCAAGGACTATTGCAAGAAGACCTGCAACGAGTTTACCAACGATCATAGGAGTGATCATTTCAGGGTTGTTACCAGCGCAGAAGCCGAGGTGGTCACCGAATACGAATGCTGCGGAAACAGCGAATGCGCAGTTGAGAACTTTGCCTTTCGGGTTCATGTCTTTGAGGATGTTGAACATTGCGATGTTGTTGGCAAGAGTTGCAACAAGACCTGCAGAACCGGCAGCGTTCATGCCGAGAGCAGAACCAATTTTTTCGAGAGCACCGCCGAATTTGTCGGTGATGAATTTTACCATGGGGTATGCACCGGCAAGAACGATTGCGATGATACCGCAGGTAAGAAGACCGGACTCGAGGCCGTTAACGCCGGTGCCGTCATCCATCATGAGGTTGAAGAGCGGGAATACGATTCCGGTGTTGTATTCGAAGATAGCGATAGCGGTTACAGCAGTGATGAAGATGGTAACGCCGGTACCGAATTTATCGAAGCCTTTCATCATTGCGGAAGGAGCAAACCAAAGGCCTGCTGCGATTGCAGCTGCGATGATGATAACAGGGATCATATTCATGAAGATATCAGCGATGGAGAGTTTGTAAGAGGTGGTTGCATTCATAACAAAACCGCCGACGATACAGCCGATAGGAATAGTTACAACACCAACGAGGGTACCAGCGCCGAGGTAAGGACGATCTTCAGGATCGATGATACCAAGAGCTACGGGGATGGTGAATACGATGGTCGGGCCCATCATGGAACCGAGGATAAGACCAGCGTAGTTACCGATAGCTTCGTTAGCAGCCATCTGCATTGCAAGAGGATAACCGCCCATGTCGCAAGCGAGAAGAGTAGTTGCGAACATTGCGGGGTCTGCACCAAGAAGGTTGTAAACAGGTCCGACGATGGGGTTAAGTACGAGTGCAAGAAGCGGAGCAACTGCAACTACACCAGCCATGGAAACTGCGAGAGGGCCCATGCAGTTAAGGCCTTCTTCGAACTGTTCGCCGTAGCCATATTTATTACCCATGATTTTGTCGATTGCGCCCCAGAGCATGAAGAGCATCATGATCATGACGATAACGCTGTTGATGGAGATATTGCTTGCCCAGTCAGAAAGGCTCTGAGTAAAGAGCGGAAGCGACTCGTTCCAAGCAGCAACAAGATCACTAAACATAAAATTTACCTCCTATAGGAAAATCAAACTATATCAACACGGAAAACCAAAAAACAGCGCCGCCGAAAGTTTCCAAATGCCGCGTGAAAACCTTTGCCGTTTTGAATGATTCGCTTTCCGTACTGACCATATAAAATGTCCGTATAAACACTATAAACCGCCGACCGAATCGGCAGTCAAGACCTTTTTTGAAAATATTTTTTCTTCAAAAAAATAAAATTTCCGAACTTGCAAAAAATTTATTTGTCGTTCTATTGATTTGCATTATAAAAAAGAACGATTCCGGACGGAATCGTTCTTTTTGTTCATAAATCCGAAAAATTCAGTTTAGTTTCGGTTTAGAAAAACCCGTTATCATAAAAATATCGAAACGGAGTGAGAATTTTGAATCTATTTCTGACGCTTGCATATCTTTTTTTCATCGGTTCCGTAACGGGCTGGATAATTGAACTTTTTTACCGCAACTGGCATTCCAAAAATAAAGTGTGGATAAATCCCGGTTTCTGCACCGGACCATATCTTCCTCTTTACGGATTCGGTCTTTGTTTTCTTTATCTTCTGGCTTCGCTTGAGGAACTGAATCTTATTCAGAATCCTGTTCTGAATAAAGTGGTTCTTTTTGCGTCAATGGCGCTGTGTATGACGGCTGTTGAATACGTTGCGGGGATTTTCTGCATTAAATTTTTCAAAGTCCGGCTTTGGGATTATTCCGAAAACTTCGGAAATATCCGTGGCATCATCTGTCCGCTTTTCTCTTTCTTTTGGGCAGTTATGAGCGCAGTTTATTACTTTTTTGTTCATCCTCATATAATCAAAGGGCTTGAATGGCTTTCTCAAAATCTTGCTTTTTCTTTTTTTATCGGGATGTTCTTTGGCGTTTTCATCGTCGACCTTGTCAATTCCACACAGATCGTTGCAAAAATCAAGACTTTTGCGGAAGAATATGCCCTTGTTCTTAAATATGAGGATATAAAAACATATATCGTTTCGAACCGCAGAAAAAACAAAAAGAAATATCGGTTTTTCTGCCAATTCAGCTCCGATATTCCCCTTTCAAAGCATCTTGAAAACATGACAGGACAGATCAAAAAGCACAAAAAGGAGAAAAAACATGAATAAATTCAAACGAAAGCTGAATGAAATCGGTAATAAGATCAGATATTCTTTTTACGGATGCTATGGCTATGACGAACTGTCAAAGCTCCTTGCCGCGCTGTCCGTTATATGCATTATTCTAAGCATTTTTACACTGCATCAATTCTTTTATTACACGGCGGTGATTCTTTATTTCTGGATGTTTTACCGCTGCCTTTCGAAAAACAAATACAAAAGAAGACAGGAAAACAACAAATTTCTTTCCATTCTGAGCAAAATCAAAAAGCCCTTTCGCCTCATGAAACGAAAGTTTTCGGACAGAAAGGTTTATCGATATTATAAATGTAAAAAATGCAAAACTGTGATGAGAGTTCCGGAAGGAAAAGGGAAGATTGAAATAAGCTGCCCCGAATGCGGAACCAAAACAATAAAAAAGACGTGAAAGTGAGGGCAAAAATGAGATATCAGATATCCTATTACGGAAGACAGGGCTGTGCAGAAAAAACAGCCGACTATATTTTTGAAAAACTTCCCAAAGAAACTCTTGTTCTCGATGCTTCTGAAGATACCGGGGTTTATGCGGAAACGGTTATTGCTGTTTTTGAAATGGGAAGAAACTTTGATGCGATACCGTATAAAATAATCGACATCATAGAAAAAGCAAGAGAGCAGGAACTTGTTCTTCTTCCCGTGGTTTCTGTGAAAATAAACGAAAAACTGAAAAGTAAAATTGAACGGGCGGCTCTTCCTTTTATTCCCGATGAATGTGACTATCTGGGAATACATCTTGTTTTTGGAGAAGCAGATGAAAAACTTGTCCGCGGAATAGAAAACATAATGGAAGCTGATCCGGAGAGCCTTGGCGCGGCATGGCTTAAGGAATGTGATAAATCCAAAGGTCATCCGAACGGTGAAGACCTTGAAAAAGCCTGGATGTTTATTGAAAAATGCTTCGAAGAATATAGTTACTGAAAAAATATTTTATAAATTGAAAGACGGAAGGATGTATTTGATTGAACGAAGTTAAAAAACCAAAAAAACCGCTTTTCTATTATTACTGCGTTGCGATGGTGGTTCTTTTCTTATTCAATCTGCTTGTAACGCCGATGCTTTTTGAAAAAAGGGTCGAACAGGTGGATTACGGAACCTTTATGACCATGACCGAGGAAAAGAACGTCGGTCTTGTGGAAATTCAAAGCAACCAGATAGTATTTACCGATAAAGCGCAGGAAAACTATTATAAAACCGGTATTATGGAGGATCCGGGCCTCGCGGAAAGGCTGCATGAAGCCGGCGCAGATTTTTCGCCGGAAATAATCGAGGAAGCTTCGCCCATAGTGACGTTTATTTTCAGCTGGATTTTGCCGATAGGAATTTTTATTGCAATAGGACAGTTTGCGTCCAAAAAAATGATGGACAAAGCCGGCGGAAGAAACTCTATGTCCTTCAACATGGGAAAATCAAGCGCGAAAGTATATGTAAAATCATCCGACGGAATAAAATTCAGCGATGTTGAGGGCGTTGACGAAGCGGAAGAAAGCCTTGCGGAAATTGTCGATTACCTCCATAATCCCCAGAAATATAAAGAAATAGGCGCTTCCATGCCTAAGGGCGTTTTGCTTGTGGGACCTCCCGGAACAGGCAAAACCATGCTTGCAAAAGCTGTTGCGGGTGAAGCGGACGTTCCGTTCTTCTCAATATCCGGTTCGGAATTTGTTGAAATGTTTGTTGGAATGGGCGCAAGCAAAGTTCGCGATCTTTTTAAGCAGGCAAAAGAAAAGGCTCCGTGCATCGTATTTATAGACGAGATCGATGCCATTGGTCAGAAAAGAAATTCTCACTCCATGGGCAACGACGAAAGGGAACAGACCCTTAACCAGCTTCTTACAGAGATGGACGGATTCGAGGGAAACAGCGGAGTTATGATTCTTGCGGCAACAAACAGACCGGAAAGCCTCGACCCCGCTCTTACAAGACCCGGACGTTTTGACCGACGCGTTCCGGTCGAGCTTCCCGACCTTAAAGGCAGAGAGGCCATTCTTAAAGTACATTCCAAAAAGATTAAGATTGCTCCGGACGTGGATTTCAATCATATTGCAAGAATGGCTTCCGGCGCTTCCGGCGCGGAACTTGCCAATATCATAAATGAAGCCGCGCTTCGCGCAGTAAGAGCGGGAAGAAAAGCCGCAATTCAGGAGGACTTTGAAGAATCCATTGAAGTTGTTATTGCCGGATATCAGAAGAAAAATGCTATTTTGACCGACAAAGAAAAAATGGCGGTTTCCTATCATGAAATCGGGCATGCGCTCGTTGCGGCGCTCCAGAGTCACTCTGCTCCGGTTCAGAAAATAACAATAGTCCCGAGAACTTCCGGTGCGCTTGGTTACACCATGCAGGCGGATGAAGGCAACCGTTATCTTATGACAAAAGAAGAAATCGAAAACAAAATCGCAACCCTTACCGGAGGAAGAGCTGCCGAAGAAATCGCGCTTGGTTCCATAAGCACCGGCGCTTCCAATGATATCGAACAGGCCACGAAACTCGCAAGGGCAATGATAACCCGTTTCGGAATGAGCGATGAATTCGATATGGTCGCCCTTGAAACCGTTACAAACCAGTATCTTGGCGGCGACGCAAGCCTTGCGTGTTCCGCCGAGACCCAGACAAAAATAGACGAGCTTGTTATCAGCATCGTTAAAAAACAGCATGAAAAGGCAAAAAACATTCTTGCCGAAAACAGAGAAAAACTTGACGAACTGGTAGAATATCTTTACGAAAAAGAAACCATCACCGGTGAAGAGTTTATGAATATTCTCAACGCGAAATAAAATATTCCGAAATCGGAGATTAATTAAAATCGAGTTGCCCGTTTTTCTTCCCCAAGCAGGTTAAGGCATTCCGCCGCTCAGTTTCGCGTCAAGTGAAAAATTAAAGAATAAGCCACCTGACCTCCAAATGTTGGTTAGGTGGCTTATTCTTTTTGTTATGGCAAGGAAAGCCGTAAACTTATAAAATATCGGATTTCTGATACGTCACCGCCCTTGGCTGTGCGTATTGTTTAGTTTGCTTTGCTCTTTCTGCGCTTGCCGTACACTACGGAAGCAACTGCGATTGCGACCGCAGCAACGGCAATGAGGATATACCAAACTGTGTTGTTGTCGGTTCCGGGAACGCGGTTCAGATTTGCCGCTTCGCCGCCGGTGTTGGGGTTGGATTCGCCTTCGGATTTTCCGCCGTGAATTATAATGGTAATGCCGTCCTCGCTGAGAGGTTTTACATATTTGCCGGTCTTGTGTCCGCAAACAGAGCAGGTTTTGACCTTTCTTCCGCCTTCGGTTTCGGTGGGCTCCTCAACGGTTACCCAAGGACCGTAATCATGCCCGAGAGCATTGCCCTCAGTATGTCCGCATCCGCGTTTGCAGATGGAAGGTGCGGTGCAGGTCGCCGCAGCCATATCGTGACCGAGAGCGGCCA
>CAZOOL010000007.1:0-6864 GCA_964581405.1 uncultured Oscillospiraceae bacterium
AAATTTTGTTTTCCGGAGGGGACTTATGGATAAAACAGCCGCCGAAAAAAGAATAGCCGAACTGCGCGACCTTGTGCGCTATCACAGCAGGCTTTATTATGAGCTTGATGCTCCCGAGCTTGATGACTATGAATATGATCTGCTCTATCACGAGCTGCTCGACCTTGAAACGGAATTCCCGGAGCTCCAGATGCCCGATTCTCCGACCCAGAAGGTCGGCGGAGCCGCTTCGCTCAAATTTGAACCCGTTCAGCACACCGTCCAGATGGGCAGCCTTCAGGACGTTTTCAGCTATGATGAGCTTTATGAATTCGATAACAGGGTGCGTTCCGTCATTGATAAACCGGAATACGTCGTCGAAACAAAAATCGACGGTCTTTCGGTTTCTCTTGAATACCGAAATGGAATGTTCGTCCGCGGTTCAACCCGCGGCGATGGCTTTGTCGGCGAGGACGTTACCCACAACCTTCTGACCATCGCATCTATCCCGAAGAAAATCGACTGTCCGGAAGTTACCTATCTTGAGCTTCGCGGCGAGGTTTATATTTCCAAAGAAACCTTCAAAAAACTCACCGATGCGCAGGAGCTTGCGGGCGAAAAGCCTTTCAAAAACCCGCGCAACGCCGCAGCAGGTTCTCTCCGTCAGAAAGACCCCAAAATCAGCGCCAAGCGCGGACTTGATATTTTTATATTCAACATTCAGCAATGCGAAGGAAAAACCTTTGAGAGCCACAGCGAGACCCTTGATTTCGTAAAAAGCCTCGGATTCCCGGTTTCCGTTCTTTATAACCGCTATACGGATATTCGAGATGCTGTCGAGAATATAAAATATATCGGCGAAAACCGCGACAATTTCACTTTCGATATAGACGGCGCCGTTATAAAAGTCAATAATCTCGCCGATAGGGAAAAACTCGGCTCCACCGCAAAATACCCCAAATGGGCAGTTGCGTTCAAATATCCTCCGGAGGAAAAGATTACTACTCTTCTTGATATTGAAGTTCAGGTCGGAAGAACCGGTGCGCTTACTCCCACGGCGGTTTTTGAACCCATTCAGCTCGCCGGAACGAGCGTTTCCCGCGCGGTACTCCATAATCAGGATTTCATTGATTCCAAGAACATCAACATAGGCGACAGCATCATAGTCCGCAAAGCAGGGGAGATCATTCCTGAGGTCGTTGCCCTGGCCGCAAAAGGCCCGAGAGAGGATACTTTCAGGCTTCCCGAGTTCTGTCCTGCCTGCGGAACAAAAGCCGTCAGAGAGACCGACGAGGCTGTTCTGCGCTGCCCGAATCCGGATTGCCCTGCACAGCTTTTGCGCAATCTTATCCATTTTGCAAGCCGCGACGCCATGGATATCGACGGAATGGGACCCGCCGTTCTTACTATGCTCGTGGACAGAGGCATCATAAAGTCGCAGGCTGACATATACGCACTCCATGCGCAGGATGTTTCCTCCATCGAAAGAATGGGCGAAAAATCCGCGAACAATCTTATTACAGCCATAGAAAAATCAAAATCCGCCGGTCTCGCAAGACTTGTCTATGCTCTCGGAATCCGCAATATCGGACAGAAAACCGCCGATATACTTGCGGAGCGTTTCGGTAATATAGATGAACTTATGGCTGCGGATATGGATGAACTTTGCTCCATCGACGGCTTCGGAGAGGTTATGGCGAAATCGCTCCTTGATTATTTCGCTCTTGATCAATCGGAGAATCTTATCGAAAGGCTTCGCGGATACGGCGTTAATATGACCGCAGAAAAGAAAGAAAAAACCGATATTTTTGCTGGATTTACATTTGTTCTTACCGGAACCTTGCCCACCATGACAAGGAATGAGGCTTCGGATATCATTACCGCCAACGGAGGAAAAGTTTCTTCCTCCGTTTCCAAAAAAACCAGCTATGTTCTTGCCGGCGAAGAAGCCGGAAGCAAACTTATAAAGGCGCAAAGCCTCGGAATAAAAATCATCGACGAAAACGAATTTTTAAGCATGATCAAATAATTTTTCGGCAGCGGCCGCAGGATTTTTTCCTGCGGCTTTTTCTTTTTGCGTGCATATTTTCGGACTTGCCCTCATAATATCTGGCAAAGGGAAGGTGAAAATATGAAAAGCGCCATTAAAAAAATCCTTCCGCGCCTCGGCGGAAACTATGCTAAACTGATTCTGTCCTCAGGGGTTCGGGATGAAACCATAAGAGAAATCCGATTTTACGTAAACAGACCCATAGAGCTTGTAACCGCAGAAAAACGCTTTTTTATAGATAAAAACTGCGTTTCCATAAATGAAATTCAGGCTGTTTTTGCTTCGCTTTGCGAATATTCGGTGCATACATATAAAAACGAGATTTGCGGGGGATTCATAACAGCAGAAGGCGGCTGCCGAATAGGCATCTGCGGAACGGCAGTATATGATAACGGAAAAATCATAAACATAAAAGATATTTCGGGACTTAATATCCGGATTCCGCATGAAATTTTCGGCGCGGCTGATAAGCTTTTGCCATATTCTTCAAAAGGCGTGCTCATAGTTGGGCCGCCCTGTTCCGGAAAAACAACGGTTCTGCGTGATCTCGCAAGGCAGAAAAGCGGTTTTGAGCACGTTGCCATAGTGGACGAGCGCATGGAGATATCCGGAACGTACCGGGGCGTACCGTATTTTGATATCGGCAATTCTTTCGTGCTCAACGGGTTTTCAAAAAGCGACGGCATAATGCTCGCAACACGTTCAATGGCTCCGGAATGTATTATTTGCGACGAATTTGGCGGCGAAGATGATATTCGTTCCGCTCTGTATGCCATGAAAAGCGGCGTCAGAATAAGCGCAAGTATGCATTCACTCGACCGAAGCGACCTTATGGAAAAGCCTATGATCCGAAAAATAATCGAAAGCGGGATTTTTGAGCACATTGCTTTTCTTAATCGTGAATGTGAAATATACGAAATCATAAAATCGAGGGAGCTGATGGTTTGAAAATACTCGGGATAGCTTTTGTTTTTTCCGCGGCATCCTTTGCCGGATTTTTTGCAGGAGAAAGATACCTTTCGATGCTCAAAGGAATAAAAAGAGCTGAAAGTTTTATCGCAAACGTAATTCTCGGACTTCAAAGCGAAAGGCAGACCCTTGCGGAAATATTCGAAAGCACTGCAAATTCCTGCGATGAGCAAACGAAAAAGTTCATTGATATGCTCGATTTAAAATCACTCGGAGATGCTTCAAAAACGGCGTCGGAATACGGTTTCTGTTCTGAAAAAACCGCCAACTCGATTCTTTCGGAAGCGTTCTTTGTGCTCGGAAAATATTCTGCCGCCGAACAGATAAAGGAACTTGAATTTTGCCGGAGCAAGCTTGCATCTCTTTATGAAAAAAGCGAGGAAAATTTTCGTTCAAAAGCGAAGCTTTCCGGATATTCCGGAGTACTTGCCGGAATATTCCTTGCGATAATAATGTTCTGAAAACAACGGAGGAACCGAAAAATGGATGTTGATATGATTTTTAAAATAGCAGCTATCGGAATAATCGTTGCGGTGCTCAATCAGGTGCTCATTCGTTCCGGAAGGGAAGAACAAGCTATGATGACAACCCTTGCGGGGCTCATTGTCGTGCTCATGATGCTCATTGGCGAAATCAGCAGCCTTTTTGATACCGTAAAATCGGTTTTCGGCCTATGAACGAAATATTTACGCTTGCCGGAATTGCGATAGTCGCCGCCGGACTCGTTGTTCTTTTGAAACAATATAAGCCCGAATATGCTTTCGGCGCCGCTTTGGCTGCCGGAATTTTGCTGCTGCTCTCTTCAATAACGATTTTTGGCGGAATAATCGAAGAAATAGGATCTTTTATCAGGACTTCGGGAATCGAAAATGAAAACTTTTCAATTCTTCTCCGGTGCCTCGGTGTTTGCATGATAACAAAAATTGCTTCGGAAACCTGTAAAGACTGCGGCCAGAGTTCTATATCTTCCAAAGTCGATCTTGCGGGAAAAGCAATTATCCTTGTTACGGCGATGCCGCTTTTCACCCAGATATTCGGGATAATAAAAACACTTATTGACTTATGAAAAAGAAAATTTTATACATAATCCTTTTTGTTTTCGTCTTTATGCTTTCCGGCTCATATTATGAAAGCACGATGGAAGAACAGCTTGAAGTTGCGAAAGAAAGCGGTTTTTATGAAACGCTTTCCGACGAAACTCTTGAAATGCTTGAAAAAATCGGTATAGACGGGCTTGATGCGGAAAAGCTCGCATCGCTTTCTTTCACCGATATAATGAAGCTTGTTTCGGAAAGCTTCATTATGAAAATCAAAGAACCGTTTTACGCCGCCGTTACAGTAACGTCTGCCGCAATTATATGCGCGGTTATACAAAGCTTCTGTGAAAATTTCGCCCAAGCCGGAACGGTTGTGAATACTGTTTCGGCGCTTACCGCAGCGGCAGCGGTTCTTGTTCCAATAAAAAACGTGATCGCTTCAGCGGCGGAAGTAATTCGGGATTGTTCTGATTTTATGCTCGGCTTTATTCCGGTATATTCTTCGGTCATAACCGCCTCCGGATACGTTTCATCCGCCTCCGGATACAGAACGCTGATGCTCAGCGCAGTTACGGTCATATCCCGCCTTGCGGGAGAACTTATTGTTCCGCTAATCTGCATATATCTTGCGATGTGCGTTGCCGGCGCTGTTTCCGATATTGACATAAGCGGAATATCAAAAGCGGTTAAAAGCTTTGCAGTATGGGTGCTCGGCGCGGCCATGACCGTTTTTTCCGGTATTATGGGGCTCGGAACCCTTATAACGTCCTCTGCGGACAGCGCCTTTTCAAAAACCGCGAAATTTCTTATAGGAAGTACCGTTCCCGTGGTCGGAAGCACTGTATCCGATGCGCTTTCGACTGTCAAAAGCTGTCTTTTCGCAACGAAAAGTATCCTCGGTGCCTATGCGATAATCGTTATTGCGGTTATTTTTCTTCCGCCTGTAATAACCCTCGTTTCCTGGAAGATCTGCCTTTCTGTTTCCTCGGGAATCGGCGGGATCTTCGGCAACAAAAATCTTTCAGGGCTTCTTTCCTCCGCGGCGGCTGTCATGGGAATAATGCTCGCTCTGGTTGTGATAGTTGCGGTTGCTTTTATTTTCTCCGTTGCGATAATGCTGATGACCGGAGGCGGAAACTGATGGAAACAGTAAAAAACTGGGCTTTTTCCGTATGCGCCGCTTCGATTTGCGGCGCGGTACTTAATATGATACTGCCCGAAGGCAGCGCCCAAAAAACGTATAAAGCAGTCTTTTGCGTATTCTTTTTATGCGTTCTTATTGCGCCCCTGTCTGAACTGAAAATACCTGATTTTGATTCCCTCGCCGAAAGCGTTAATGAAACAAAAACAGAGGATATGACGGAAAATGAATTCAGCGAAAGCTATATTTCGGCAATGGAAAAGGCCGTCATTGCGGATACAAAAGCCGTACTTTCAGAAAACGGAATAACAGCAAAAGATATTTCAATAAAAATTAATATTTCCGGCGACGGCGGCATAGATATTAACAAATTCACTCTGACGCTCGGCTCTGCTGAAAATCCCGGCGCAATCGGGGAAAAGGTTTATGAAAAAACGGGTATCATGCCGGAAATCATTATTTCGGAGGAAGACTGAAATGGAAGCGACAAAAGATCTGAATAAAAAAATCAAAGAATTTTTCGGCAAAATACAAAGCCGAAAAGCCATGCTAATACTGTTCCTCGGCTGTATGGGAATGCTTTTGATTTATCTTTCCGAACTGGTTCCGGAAGAAAACGCGATCGTCAAAGAAACTTCGGAAGAAATAAAAACAACTATTTCAGAAAGAGAAGATATCCTCGAAAAAAGGCTCGAAAGCATTCTTTCAAAAATCGAAGGCGCCGGCAAAACGAGCGTAATGCTCACTTTTGATTCTTCCGAAGAATATTTCTATGCCGAAAATTTTTCCGAAGAACGGGATGATACGGAAAACAGAAGCGAATCCGAAATAGTTATAATTGACGGCGAAAACGGCGAGGAACCGATAGTCGTAAAAACTTCGGTCGCAAAAATAAGAGGTGTTCTTGTTATTTGCGAAGGCGGAGGAAACGCTTTGGTAAAGGAAAAAATTATCGAAGCGCTTTGCGCCCTGCTGGATATCCCGTCAAACAGAGTCAGCGTTGCCAAAATGGCATAATGCATTATAAGGAGGAAAACCAACATGACAAGTATCAGTAATTACGAGAGCGTCGAGCTCCCATTTGAAGCTAAAACTGAAAAAAAGAATTTTTTTGACTTTGTAAAAGGGCTTAAAGGCAAAAAATTCAGCTTTGCTCTTAAAAAGAAACATATTGCTGTGGCCTCGATGGTACTCATGCTTTCAGCGGCAATTTATATAAACTATCTTTATGCCGCCGGCGACATTGAGGATTTTGTTGAAACCGGCAAAAATTACGGAGATTCCATTCTTGTTGAAGGCAATGCAGATGAAGAAATAACCGATGTTTCTTCATATTTCAGCGAAGCGAGAATCGCAAGACAGCAATCCCGCGACGAGGCTGTCGCAACCATCGAAAACCTCTATGGCGTTGCGGAGGAAGACTCTGACAACGTTTCCGTTCTTGCTGAAAAAGCTGGAGAGATCGCCGCAAATATGGAACTCGAAAGTAAAATCGAATCTATCATAAAGGCGAAGGGCTTTGCGGACTGTATTGTTTATATTTCCGGCGAATATGCTGACGTAATGGTGCAGACCGAGGGACTTCTTCCGACTGAAGCGGCGGTCATCAAAGAGGCTATCATTCAGGAAACCTCCGTTCCGGTAGAAAACATTTCCATCGTTGAGGTAAACGGATAACAGAACAGTAC
>CAZOOL010000007.1:6964-17036 GCA_964581405.1 uncultured Oscillospiraceae bacterium
CAAAAATGTATATTCATAATTTTTTTGCATAAAATTTGTATTTTTCTATTGTAAATATTATAATAAGTGGTATAATTATTTTCAGAAATTCTGTTGTTTGAAAATTTAAAGCGAGTTTTCCCTCCTCGGCAAAAATCGGGGAGGTTTTTTATTGGAGGATTACAAAAATGACAAGAAAAGAAGCCAGAGAAATCGCATTCGCAATCGTTTTTGAAAGCAGCTTCCACAGCGAAGGACTTGACTACATTCTCGAAAATGCAGCCGACGGCCGGGACCTTTCTCTTCCGGACGGTTCCTTCGCAAAAGAGCTTGCAAAAACGACCATCGAAAAACGTGACGAAATCGACGAAATCATCACTTCCTGCTCCAACCACTGGAAACTCAGCAGGATCGCAAAGGCAACCCTTGCGATTCTTCGAATCTCCGTTTGCGAAATGTATCATTTCAGCGAAGAGGTTCCCGCAAGCGTTTCCATCAACGAAGCCGTTGAGCTTGCGAAGGTTTATTGCGGCGATGATGACCCCGGTTTCGTAAACGGCGTTCTCGGTGCCGTTTATAAAAAGAAAAACGAAGGCAGCGAAGAATAATGCTCCTCGGAATCGATACAAGCAACTATACGACTTCCGCCGCGCTTTTTGATGATGAAAAGGGCGAAATCATTCAGCGCAAAAAGCTTCTTCCTGTCAAGGAAGGGGAACTTGGGCTTCGCCAGTCGGATGCCGTTTTTGCCCATGTAAAACAGCTCGGTGACATTGTTTCCGGGCTTTTTGACGGCAATAAATATGAAATTGATGCCATCGGCGTTTCAACGAGGCCGAGGGATATCGACGGTTCCTATATGCCCTGCTTCCTTGTGGGGGATATGGTTACGAAAACGCTTTCTTCCGCGCTTTCAGTTCCGAGGTATGAATTTTCCCATCAGCAGGGTCATATCGCTGCTGCGCTTTTTTCTGCGGGAAGACTCGATCTGCTCCATGAAAAATTTATCGCCTTCCATCTTTCCGGAGGAACCACCGAAGCTCTCCTTGTAATTCCCGATGAAAGCCGCATTATAAAATGTGAAAAAGTCGCCGGTTCCGCCGACCTTAAAGCCGGACAGGCTGTTGATCGGGTGGGGGTCATGCTCGGACTTCCTTTTCCTGCGGGTAAATATCTCGAGGAGCTTGCACTCAAAAGCAATGCGAAATTTAAGATAAAGCCCACCATGAAAGGCGCCGAATGCTGTCTTTCGGGCATTGAAAACAAATGCAGAAAAATGCTCGATTCCGGAGAAAAGAGGGAAGATATCGCTCTTTTCTGCCTCAAATCCATCGAGGCGGCGCTTTGCGGAATGACTGATGCGCTCACCGCAAAGTACGGAAATCTTCCGCTCATATATGCCGGCGGAGTTATGTCCAATAAAATAATCCGTAAAACCATCGAAGAAAAATACGGCGGCATTTTTGCGATGCCGGAATTTTCTTCCGATAATGCCGCTGGAATCGCGGTGCTCGCCGCTGTTGCCGCAAAGAAATGATAATCAGAGAAGGGAGAGATATCCGTGGCCGGATTCAATATTCTTACGGTTACACAGATAACCTCCTATCTCAAATCCTATATTGACGAAAATAAAAAGCTTTCAGGAATCTACATCAAAGGTGAAATAACCGATTTCAAAGCAAATTTTTATTCCGGTCACTTTTATTTTACGCTGAAGGACTCGTCTTCAGAAATCAGTTGCGTCATGTTCCGAAACTATGCGGAACGAATACGCTTTATGCCGGAAAACGGAATGTCCGTAATAGTTCGCTGTGACCTTTCCGTTTATCAGAAATCCTGTTCCTGTCAGCTTTATGTTTACGATATCCAACCCGAAGGGCTCGGAGCAAAGCACCTTGCTTTTGAACAACTTAAAGAAAAGCTTGAAAAAGAAGGACTTTTCGATGTTCAGCATAAAAAGTCCCTTCCGGTGTATCCGGAAAAGATCGGCGTTATAACTTCTGCTCACGGAGCAGCACTGCAGGATATCATCAACGTGCTCACCAGAAGGTGGCCCGTAGCCAAAATCGTGCTCACTCCCGTTTCGGTGCAGGGAGAAGATTCCCCTAAGCAGCTCCTTATGGCAGTCAAAAAACAGGATGATGAAATAAAACCCGACGTCATCATTATCGGCAGGGGAGGCGGAAGCTCCGAGGATCTTTCCGCTTTCAACGACGAGGTCCTTGCAAGGGCAATTTTTGCCTGCAAAACTCCAGTTGTTTCCGCCGTCGGTCATGAAACGGATTTTTCCATCTGTGATTTCGTCGCCGACCTTCGGGCGCCGACTCCTTCCGCCGCGGCGGAGCTTGTCAGCCCGGATATAAACGCGCTTCGGCAGACCATCGACGGAAATCTTGAATGGATGAGAGATTTTATCGAAAGAAAATGCGATGATTATGCCAAAATTCTTGATAAATTCAGCTCTGTAAAGCCAAATAGTTTTACAGATATAATTATAGACAAACGGGCAGAATTACTGAAAAGCGCCGAAAAAAAACTTTCTTTCGGCTATAAAAATATACTCGCAAAAAAGCAAAACAGCTTTACAATCGCTCTCGCAAAGCTGGATTCCAATAACCCCGCAAAGATACTCCGAAAATCCGTTTGCAGGATAGAATCGGACGGAAAACCGATAAAATCCGCCGCCGAAGCAAAAATCGGCGGCAGTCTTGATATTTATTTCAGCGACGGAGCTCTGAAAGCCGTCGTAACCGATAAGAAAGAAGGAGGAATTTCGCTTTGAAAAAAGAAATTAAATTTGAGGAAGCCCTTGAAAGGCTCGCCGAAATAAACGAAAAACTTGAATCCGACGAAATCTCCCTCGACGATTCGGTAAAGCTCTTTAAGGAAGGGCTTGAACTGAGCAGACTTTGCCAGAAAAAGCTCGACGAAGCAAAACTTGAAATCGAAAAAACGGATATCGAATGACAGGGGAGGAAACCATGTCTTTTCTTGAAAATGATAAAAAACTCATAGATTCCGCCATGAGCGATGAGCTTACCGCAAAATCTTCCGACTTTGACCTGATAGTCAGCGCTATGCGCTATTCTGCACTCGGCGGAAAACGCCTTCGCGGTATATTGACCCTTGAATTTGCGAAAATGTTTGGCTGTGATTTTGAAGAATCCATGCCTTATGCCGTTGCGGTTGAATGTATTCAGGCGTATTCCCTTATTCACGATGACCTTCCGTGCATGGACGATGACGATATACGCAGAGGAAAACCTTCCTGCCATATCGCTTTCGGCGAAGCAAACGCGCTTCTTGCGGGCGACGCACTTTTGACCCACGCTTTCAGCGCGATTTCCGAAAGCTCTTCGGCCGAAAAGCACCCCGAAAGAGCCATAAAAGCCGTAAAAATCCTTTCCGGCTTTGCAGGTTACCGCGGAATGGTAGGCGGTCAGGTTCTTGACCTTGAAGCCGCCGAAAAGGAAGTAAATCCCGAAACGCTCGGCAAAATTCATAAACTCAAAACCGGCGCGCTTATCAAGGCCGCCGCTCTTATGGGCTGTGCCGCCGCCGGAGCAAACGATGAGCTTTGTGTTCATTGCGAAAAATATGCCGCAGATTTCGGCGCGGCTTTCCAGATAATCGACGATATACTTGATTTTGACGGCAATTACGATACCTGTGAACTCAACTCCTATGTCAAGGTTCACGGACTCGAAAAAGCAAGGGAAGATGCGCTCTTCAGAATCGAAAATGCAAAAAAGGCTCTTTCCTCGCTTGACGAAAAAGAATATAATACAGAAAATTTCAAATATTTACTTGATTTTCTTATCAAAAGAATGAAATAAACGGAGATACAGAATGGAACACGAAATTCTTGAAAGCATTAAGCTGGCAAGCGATATCAAAAAACTGAATATTGAACAGCTTAACAGGCTTTGCGGGGAGCTTCGTGATGAAATTATCGAAAAGGTTTCCGAAACCGGCGGTCATCTTGCGTCAAACCTCGGTGCGGTTGAATTAACCGTTGCCCTCCACTATGTTTTTGACTCACCCAACGAACCGATAATCTGGGACGTCGGGCATCAGTGCTATGCCCATAAAATATTGACCGGGCGCGATATAACCGGAATCCGAACCGAAAGCGGACTTTCCGGTTTCCCGAAATCCGCCGAAAGCGAGCATGACCTTTTTGTCGCAGGTCATGCCAGCACCTCCGTTTCCGCCGCTCTTGGAATTGCTCAGGCAAAAAAAATCGCCGGGGATAATAATTCCGTCGTTGCCGTGGTCGGCGACGGAGCTTGTTCCGGCGGAATGATTTTTGAAGCGCTTAACAACGCCGGAAGAAGCGGGACCAACCTCGTCGTCGTGCTCAACGACAACGAAATGAGCATTTCTCCCAACGTCGGCGCCATGGCAAAATACCTTGCGGGAATCCGTTCAAAAGAAGGGTACTTCCGTTTCAAGGATAACCTCGTGCATACGCTTTTAAGGATTCCTTTTATCGGAAAAGGAGTTCATTCCTCTGTCCGCAAAATAAAGACGTTTTTCAAAGATATGTTCTATGCCAGCAACACGTTCGAGCATTTTGGCTTTGTTTATCTCGGTCCGGCGGACGGTCACGACGTCGGAATGCTCATAAGGACTCTGCGCCGTGCTCAAAGTATAAAAAAGCCTGTTCTCGTTCACATCAACACCATAAAAGGCAAAGGATATGATCCTGCGGAGCAGAAGCCTTCAAAATTCCACGGCGTTGCGCCTTTCTATAAAGAAACCGGTAAACTCAAAAAGGAATCCGGGTATTCCTTTTCTTCCGCGTTCGGCGAAAGCCTTTGCCGCCTTGCGGAAAAGGATGATAAAATATGCGCAATAACCGCCGCCATGACTGACGGCACGGGTCTTCGTGAATTTTCCGAAAAATATAAAAAACGCTTCTTCGACGTCGGCATTGCCGAAGAACACGCCATGACCTTTGCTGCAGGACTCGCAGCCGGAGGAATGAAACCCGTATTCGCGGTCTATTCCACTTTCCTCCAAAGGGCCTACGATCAAGTGCTCCACGATGCTTCCATTGAACCGAAACACGTTGTTATCGGTATCGACCGTGCCGGAATAGTCGGAGGAGACGGAGAAACCCATCAGGGAACCTTTGATATTCCGATACTCACTTCCATTCCCGGGATTACGATTTACAGTCCGTCAAATTACGCCGAACTTGACAGAAATCTTGAAAAAGCCATTTCCGCCGATGGAGTTCAGGCCGTAAGGTATCCCCGTGATACGGAAAAAACCGTTCCGGAAAAATTCAGCAGGGAATACGGCGATTACGATTACTTTTCCGGAAGCGAAAACTGCCTTATTATTGCTTACGGAAGGCTTTTTACTGAAGCAGCTTTCGCGGCGGATGAAACCGGCGCTTCCGTGCTCAAACTCGGAAAAGTATTTCCGATTGAGCACGAGCTTGTCGAAATCGCAAAAAAATATAAAAACGTTCTTTTCTTTGAAGAATCCATCGGATTCGGAAGCATCGCCGAACATTTCGGAGCGATGCTCAATGAATCCGGTTTTACAGGAAATTATAAATCACATTGCGTTTCCGGATTCGTTCCACATATGAAAGTCGAAACCGCGATGAAAATTCACGGTCTTGACCGTGAATCAATGAAAAATGCCGTAAAGGAGGTCCTTGAATGAGCGAAAAACAGCGCCTTGATGCGGAGCTTGTGGCAAGAGGTATTATCCAGAGCCGTGAACAGGCCAAAGCCGCCATTATGGCAGGACAGGTTTACGTAAACAACCAGAAAGCCGATAAAGCCGGCGAATCCGTAACTCCGGATGATAAAATCGAATTCCGCGGCGAAAACCTTAAATATGTCAGCCGTGGCGGACTCAAACTTGAAAAGGCCATGGAGCTTTACGGCTTCAAGCTTGATAATAAAATCTGCATGGACGTTGGTGCTTCCACAGGCGGTTTTACCGACTGTATGCTCCAGAAGGGCGCAACAAAGGTTTATTCCATTGATGTCGGCTACGGTCAGCTTGCATGGAAGCTCCGTCAGGACGAAAGGGTCGTCAACCTCGAAAGAACGAACGTCCGCTATATCACCAATGAACAGGTGCCGGATATCGTTGATTTCGTAAGTATCGACGTTTCGTTCATTTCTCTCGGACTTGTTATTCCCGTTCTCGTACCTTTCCTTTCCGATGAAGCCATGATGGTTTGCCTCGTAAAGCCCCAATTTGAAGCAGGGAAGGATAAAGTCGGAAAACACGGCGTTGTACGTGACCCGGCAACTCATATGGAGGTCCTTGAAAGAGCAGTGGGATTTGCGAAAAACGCCGGCTTTGGTATAGTCGGTCTTGAATTTTCACCAATAAAAGGGCCGCAGGGAAACATCGAATACCTCATGGTTCTCACAAAAAAGGAACCGGAGCTTTCCGTTTCTTTTGAAGAAATAAAAGCGCTTGTTGAATCTTCTCATAATGAGCTCGACTGAAAATACAGAAAGGATGCTGTTTCGGCTTTGAAAAAAATTGATAAAATAAAGCTCAGACGCGGGAAATCAAAGGCTTTTGTCTTTTTCAATCCCGCGAGAGCAAAGGTTTTTCCCTGCACCGAAGAGCTCGTGCGTTTTTTGATAAAAAACCGCATCGGCGTTTGCATGGATTCTTCAGCAAGGGATTACATTCCTGTTGAAGGCGCTGAATACTGCGAAGTTGAAACCGCACTTCCCGAAGTTGATATAGTTTTCATAGTCGGCGGCGACGGAACTATTCTTCGGGCGGCAAAACACGCAATTAAATTTGATAAACCGATTATCGGCATAAACGCCGGAAGGCTCGGTTTTCTTTCGGATATCGAAGCCGAAAGCATTTCAATGCTCGAAAAGCTCTTCAAAGAAGGCTGTCCCATCGAGGAAAGAACCGTGCTTGAAATTGAAAACGGAGAAAAAAACACCCTTGCCATAAACGACGTATTTATAAGCAAAACGGAACCGGGAAAAACCGCCGAGCTTTTTGTTGAATGCAACGGCCACGAAGTCTGCCGCTATCGTGCGGACGGCATAGTTCTTTCAACTCCGGACGGTTCCACCGCATATTCCATGTCCGCCGGCGGACCGGTTCTGGATACTGGGCTCGAGGCTATTATAATGACGCCCGTTTGCCCGCATTCGCTGATTTCGTGCTCGGTCGTGTTTTCTCCGGAAAAGCATATAACCGTCGGTTCATCTTTCAGCGGCGGAGAAAAAGACCTCGACATTGTGGTTGACGGTGAAAAGGTTTTCACCCTTGAAAAGGGTGAGATGCTTTCGGTAAAATGCTCCGAAAGACATGTAAAGTTTATCAACTTGTCAGGCAGAGGCTTCTATGAAGTCCTTAATCAGAAAATAATTGGAAGAAGATAAAGGGGAAAAGATTCATGAAAACAAAACGACATTCCAAAATTCTCGAGCTCATTTCCGAAAAGGATATCGCTACCCAGGAAGACCTTCTCATCTATCTTCGCGAAAGCGGATTTGATGTTACCCAGGCAACCGTTTCCCGCGATATCAAGGAACTTCGCCTTGTAAAAACGATGGTTGGGGACGGAAAGTACCGCTATTCTCCGGCTTCATCCGATTCCAACGCGGACGTCAGCACCAAATACGCCGTTTTCAGCCAGTCCGCAAAGAGCGTTGATTACGCAAATAATATAATCGTTATAAAATGCTATACCGGCATGGCAAGCGCCGCCTGCGCCGTTCTTGACGCAATGAATCACGAAGGCGTCGTCGGAACACTTGCCGGCGATGACACCATTTTTGTACTTATGCGCGACGAGAAAATGGCCGTTGCGCTCGTTGAAAACATCAAAAAACTTATCGGATAATCAGTTTTTCAGCCGAAAGGGGGGAGCTTGCGCTTTGCTTTCTCAGCTTTTTATAAAAAACGTAGCGGTCATAGAGAGCGCTTCCATAGATTTTGAAAACGGCTTCAACGTTTTCACCGGCGAAACCGGTGCAGGCAAATCCATCCTTATTGATTCCATCAATGCCGTGCTCGGCGGAAGAACGAGCCGAGATTTAGTAAGAACGGGCGAAGGAAAAGCCGTTGTTTCCGCTGTTTTTACCGGAATTTCCGCCGAAGCGGAAAGACTCCTCGAAGAACTCGGCTATGACGTTGAGGACGAGCTGATGGTTTCCCGTGAAATTTCCGCCGAAGGCAAAAGCGTCTGCAAAGTCAATATGCGTCCGGCAACTGCGGGCGTGCTCAAACAGCTTTCGTCCGTGCTCATTGACGTTCACGGTCAGCACGACAGTGCAATACTTCAAAACCCGGAACTTCATATCGGATATATTGATTCCTTTGGAAATACCGAAAACGAACTTTCCTGCTACCGCGAAAGCTATAAGACGCTCAAATCCATTGAGCGTGATATCAAAAAAATTTCCATGGACGATTCCGACAAAGCCGCCCGAATTGATATGCTCAAATATCAGGTCGCCGAAATCGAATCCGCCGCAATCGATGAAGGCGAAGAAGATGAGCTTCTTGCCCTCAGCAAGCGCATAAAAAGCGCGGAAAACATAATGGAGCTTATTTCCGAAACCATAGGCGCACTGGACGGGAACGGCGATTCCGAAGGCGCCCTCGAAGGGCTTTCCACCGCAATTGAAAACTGCGCAAGGCTTGCGGAGTTTTTCCCGCAGTACGAAGGACTTTCCGAAAAATTCAAGGAAATGTATTATGAATTTGAGGAATTCGCAAACGACGTAAAAGATAACGCGGATGAACTCGATTTCGATCCCGCACTCCAGAACCGTACGGAAAAACGCCTTGACCAGATTTTCCGCCTTAAACGCAAATACGGCGGAAGCGTTGAGGAAATGTTTAAATACTACCAAAAGGCCGTTAACGAACTGGAAAATATAGAGTTTTCGGAAGAACGCCTTGAAAAGCTCCAAAAAGAGCGTGAACGCCTTTTTGCCGAAACCGCAAAACTTGCCGCTGCGCTTACCGAAAAGCGCCGGAGCGCCGCAAAAGCCTTTGAAACGGCGGTTATGGATGAACTTTCCTATCTCAATATGCCGAACGTTCGCTTTTGCGTTAATTTTGACAAAACCGAATTCTCCGAAAGCGGCAGGGACAACATCGAATTTTATATTGCCACCAACGCGGGCGAACCGCTCAAACCCCTTACAAAAATCGCTTCCGGCGGTGAACTTTCGAGAATCATGCTCAGCATAAAAAATGTCCTTGCGGATAAAGATAATGTCGATACCCTTATTTTTGACGAGGTCGATACTGGTATTTCCGGTTCCGCAGCGCAGAAAGTAGGGCAGAAGCTCAAACAGGTTTCCGGCGGCCGCCAGATAATCTGCGTAACACATCTTGCCCAGGTTGCGGCATACGCCGATAACCACCTTCTTATTTCCAAGAGCACTGAAAACGGAAGGACCTTCACCTCCGTTGAAAGCCTTGACAAAGAAGGCAGGGTAAACGAACTTGCCCGAATCATGGGCGGCACCATGACGGACGCCCTTAAAAAGAGCGCCGAGGAGCTTTTGGAATTATCAAAAGGTTGACAAACTCTTTTTAATGCGTTATAATTCGAACATATTGCAAAAAGCCATGAAGGAAAAAAGTAGCCCTGTTCCATGCGGCAAAGAGAGCTTTCGGTCGGTGCGAGAAAGCGGGCAGAACAGACGCGAATACATTCCCGAGCCGCAATTCCGAAACAGCAGTAGGTTTTGCCCGGTGCGCCGGTTACAGCGTTTTTTGAGGTCAGCTTTTGCTGACGAACCAGAGGTGGTACCGCGCTAATTCGCCCTCTGTCGGTTTTTGCCGACGGAGGGATTTTTTTATCTAAAGGAGATGGCCATATGGGCGCATACAGAATACTCGGCAACGTTACCGGCTCTCCGACGCATGACGGTGATAAAAACTATAAAGGACTTTACCGTTCCGAGCCTTTTCCGGGCGATTCACCAAGCGAAAGAATGCTTGAACTTTGGTACAAATATTGCAATGATGGTATCAATGGTGTCACGGACGAACTTTCTCTTAATGAAATGAAAGAACTTGCAAAGCTTTCTTCGGAAATTTCCGGAGAGGAATTTGAAGT
>CAZOOL010000007.1:17136-23405 GCA_964581405.1 uncultured Oscillospiraceae bacterium
TGATGATTCATATCTCTGGTCCGGGATAGATTATATCCGAAAGATAAATGAAAAATCCGCAGAAAAAATCAATGCAAACATTCTTTTTGATAATTACGATGATGCAAAGGAATTTTTCGATGAAGCAGAAAGACTGCGTAAAGAAAATCCCGGATATTATGAAAGCGGTGAAATGAAAATCGCCTATATCTACAAAGTTCTTGATTAAATTATAAATAAATGTATTCAAATAAACGGAGGAAAATGAAATGACAATTTATGAAGATCTTGAGCGCCGCGGCTTAATTGCCCAGATGACTCACCCCGAAGAAATCAAACGCAAACTTGAAAATGAGAAAGTCGTTTTCTACATCGGCTTTGATGCAACCGCAGACAGCCTTCATGTAGGACACTTTCTTCAGCTTATGGTCATCAACCGCATGATCAAAGCAGGTCACACCCCGATTCTCCTTCTCGGAACCGGCACCACCATGGTCGGCGACCCCACCGGCAAAACCGACATGAGAAAAATGCTCACCGTTGATGAGATCAACTATAACGCAGACCGCTTCCTTGAACAGATGAACCAGATCGTTGACGTTTCCAAATGCATCGTTGCGAGAAACGGTGACTGGCTCCTCAAGCTCGGCTATGTCGAGCTTCTCCGCGACGTCGGCGCGCATTTCTCCGTCAACAAAATGCTCACCGCTGAATGTGTAAAGAGCCGTTTTGAACGCGGACTTACTTTCCTTGAATTCAACTACATGATCATGCAGAGTTATGACTTCCTCAAGCTCTTCCGTGATTACAACTGCACCATGGAGCTCGGCGGCGACGACCAGTGGTCCAATATCATCGGCGGTATCGAGCTTGTCCGCCGCCTTGAACAGAAGGAAGTACAGGGCATGACCTTCCAGCTTCTTACCACCAAAGAGGGCAAGAAGATGGGCAAAACCGAGGGCGGCGCAGTCTGGCTCAACCCGACCAAGACCACTCCTTACGATTTCTTCCAGTATTGGAGAAACGTCGGCGACGATGACGTTATCAAATGCCTCAAATTCCTCACCTTCATTCCTGTTGAAGAAATTGAGGATATGGAAAAAACATTTGAAGGTGCAAACATCAACGCCTGCAAAGAGCGCCTTGCTTATGAAGTAACCAAAATCGTTCACGGCGAAGAAGAAGCCAATAAAGCCCTCGAAGCCGCAAGAGCTATTTTCGCCGGCGGCGTTTCCAGCGAACATATGCCCACCGTTTCTTTCTCCGAAGCTGATTTTGCCGATGGCAAGCTTGCCGTAACCGATGCTCTTATCAAAGCGGAAATCGCAAAATCCAAGGGCGAGGGCAAACGCCTTATCGAACAGGGCGGCATCACCGTCAACGACGAAAAAATCACCGACGTTTTTGCAGCCATTGACAGAAGCGCATTCGACGGCGAAGTTATCCTTAAAAAAGGCAAAAAAATCTTCAAAAAACTTATCATTGAATAATAAAGCCGATGAAGCTCTGCCGTTTGGCAGGGCTTTTTTGTTGCAAAAATATATGATATATATTATTATAAAATTATCTTAACGAAATCCACGGCAAAAGGAGATGCTTTTATGAAAAAGTATATGCAAATCATATCTGTTTTTCTTATATTTGCAATGTGTTTCTGTTCCTGCAACACCGTGGTGCCGGATGCAGAGATAATCGAACCCGCTCCGGAAAAAGCAAATTATAACGGAGCTTCCGAAGGATATGTTTATTGGTATGAAGAAGGAAGAAACAGGGATTGGGAGAAAACCGTTCTTGAATTTGCAAACACATTCCTTACAAAACATCCGAAAGTTGCCGACAAGGAAACAAAAATTACCACCGACCTTCTGACGGATGATTACGTTTTCACGAAAGAATATTTTGATCCCGCCATGCGCGAAGACTTTATCGAAAGCGTAAATATCCTTATACCGAAAATCGGCGAACTTGAGGATTCTGAAATCATTTTTGAAATCAGCGGAATCGTTGCGCTGCTCAAAGACGCACATTCCCAGGTTTTCGGAGATTACGGACGTTATTATCCCATCAATCTTGAAGCAATATATACCGATGATAAAGTTGAATACTATGCTGTAAGTCTTCCTGTTGAACATAAAGACCTTGTTTTCTCGAAACTCAGATCCATAAACGGCGTTGCCATTGAAGAAATTGCTGAAAAAGCCGCAAAATATATATCTGTTGAGAACAGATATGACCTAAACACGCGCCTTGAGGAATATTATTCCGACGAAAATTTCCTTAAAAATCTTAAAGTAATCGAAAAGGATGCGGATACCGCTGAATTTATTTTCATCAAAGATGACGGCACGGAAGTTTCCTGCATACTTGATGCCCTTGAAATCGAGGATTATTATGCGGCTGAAATGACTTACACTCATCTTCGTCAGCAGAATCTTCTGACTTATAAAAACAGCCTTAACTTCTGGTATGAATTCATTGAGGAAGAAACTCTTTATATCAGAATCCAGGCTTTTGACGCAAGCGATTTTTCAAGCCTTCTTAAAACCGTAACAGAACTCAACAAGGCTGTAACGCCCGAATCCACCGTCAGCAAAACCATTGTTGACATCCGCGACAACAGCGGCGGACAAAAGGTTCCGGGATATAACGAATTCGTGGAAATGCTAAACAAGGATGAATTCGGCGATGTTTATGCACTTATCAATGACAACTGTTTTTCCATGGCGGTTGTTATGCCGTCCATTCTCAAACAGCACGTTAAGGACATCATTATTGTGGGCTGTCCTACCGGAGAGCCTCCGAATCTTTTCGGTGTAATCGGAGGTGTTTCCGAATTTTCCGGTTCCGGCGTTTATTTCCAGATGGGTGAATATGCGGTGAACTCTTGGCCCGATTATGAATACGATGCGCTTATGCCGGATATCACAATCTATCAGACCATTGAAGATTACAAAAACGGCGTTGACACCGTGCTCGAAGCGGTGCTCGCTATGGAATAAAGGAGAATTATGGAATATTACAAACTCAACAGCCTTTATATTGAAGTTACCCACGCCTGCAACCAGCATTGCAGACATTGCTATCTTGACGGCGGAATCCACCACGAAAACGCCGAAATGACCACCGACCAAATCAAAAAAATATTCTCGGAATTCAAAGCGCAGGGAGGAAGATACGTCATCTTCACCGGCGGCGAACCTCTTATGCGAAGCGATATGTTCGAGCTTCTCGACTGCCTCGAAGCGCTTCATCTGCGCTTCACTTTCGCCTCCAACAGCTTTGGAATGAACAAAGAACGGCTCGAAAGGCTCGCTTCATACCGCGGTCTTGAGGAATACTTCACAAGCATACTCGGCGCCGATGCCGAAAAGCATAAGGCCGTCGCCGGAAAAGACAGCTTTGATTCCGCACTCAACGCAGTAAAATTCTTTGATGAAAAGGGAATACCCACCTTTGTTCAGGTAACCCTTGCGAACGATTATATTGACGACATGGAGGAAATTCTTAAAAAACTTTCCGAATTTCAGAATTGTTCCGTAAAAATAACGCCCATTGCAAGCCTTGGCTGTAAATCCGCTGAGGAAAAAGAGGCAAACAAAGATATCATCGTTCCAAAAGAGCGTTTTGGATATTTCCACGAAAAACTCGACGCTCTATGCGAAAAATATCCAAGCTGCGTTGGCGATGACAACGTGCTCAGCCATGCTCAGATCGAAGAAGCTATGGCGGATTATAAAGATGACCCGCTTTATTCACTTTGCTACCATTCCGTCTGCGTCCGCCCGAACGGCGACCTCAGTTTCTCTTACAATATGCTGAATCCTGTTGTTTTCGGAAAAGCCTATGACAGCGTAAGGATACCGATGGACGAAAAATTCTTTGACTATATCGAACTGCTTAAAAAGGCAGACGAAAAAGTTCTGACGGATTTTGCTGATAATTACGTTGAATACGATACGGAAATTGACAGATATATTACAGGCGTGCTCGGATGAGCACGCTTTTTTGTTCCAATACCCACCCTTTTTCCTACACTTTTGATAAAATCCCCACACGAGAATTCATTTCCGGTGTGGGGATTTATTTTATAGATAAGTTTATATTTGTGTTGGAAAAGGTATTAAAAATTTATTCAGAATTACAGAAGGTGAGATACAGCATGAAAAAACTCTCGCCGCTGCTTTGGCTTTTGCTGATTCCCTGTCAGATTATTTTGGGATCCGCTTTCCGGTTACATAAACAAATTGCGCCACGAAGAAGAAAACGTGCTCTATCCAGGCAGCCTGCGGCACAAATGTAAAAAACTGACCGAAAAAGTTTTTATTGCCCAAAAAAACAAGATGTGCCGGAAATTTCTCTCTTGATATTATTTTGTAATGAAGTATAATAATATTGAACACTGTAAAAAATACAGTAAAACAAGGGAGATAATTATGGAAAAAGTTAGAATTCAGGACGATTTGTATACTTATATCAATCAGGAAAAGCTTGATGAGCTTGTTATACCGGACGATATGCCGATAGCAGGCGGATTTGCTGCTCTCAGTACGGATGTAGAAAAGCTGATGATCGGTGAGTTTAACGATATGTGCAAAAGCGGCATATATCCTGATGAATATCTGGAAAGAGCCTGTGCTCTTTATGCGCTTGCCAAGGACGTAAAGCGAAAGAAAAAACACGGAATCAAACCTGCGCTGAAAAACCTTGCGATACTTAAAAAGATAGGTACTATGCGCAGCTTCAACCTTCATACCAAAGAACTTATAATGAAGGGAATTGCGCTTCCCGTCAGCATTTCCGTTGAACCGAATATGAAGGATACCAATCATCATTGTGTGATGATCCAGGGTCCCGGAGTTATTTTGCCCGATACTTCCTATTATGCGGAGGATAAAAAAGAACAGAAAGAAACGCTTATCAATCTGTGGAGCGGAATTGCAAAACAGATTCTTGCAATTGCCGGCCACAGCGAAGAAGAATGTGATGTTCTCCTCAAAGATACCTGGGCTTTCGATGCCGTGCTCGCAAAATATGTCAAGAGCAATGAAGAATGGTCCGAATATACAAAAATGTATAACCCTATGAAGACCGGAAGAGTTGCCGGCATGGTAAAGCCTCTTAACCTTAAAAAACTTCTTACCGACCTGTTTGGATTTGTTCCGGAAGAGATAATTGTTGCCGAACCCAGATATTTCAAGAATTTCAAAGAGGTATTCAATTTTGATACCTTTGAAATGTATAAAAATTGGGCATATGTTTTGACCCTTGTGGGAAACTGCTCCTTGCTTTCCGAAGAACTCAGGGATCTTGGCGGCGCTTTTTACAGAGCACTTTCCGGTACCGCCGCAGTTGCTTCACCTGAAAAATTTGCATACCAGCTTGCCAGCGGAATGTACAGCGAACCTGTTGGTCTTTATTACGGCAAAAAATATTTCGGTGAAGAAGCAAAGAAAGATATCACCGAAATCGTAAAACAGATAATAGCAACCTATCAGAAACGCATTGCAAACAACGATATTCTTGAAGATGCAACAAAAGAAAAAGCTATTCTGAAACTTTCGAAAATGGGTCTTAAACTTGCTTATCCCGACAGAGTTGAAGAAATTTACACGAAACTTGTGTTTGATGACAGCAAGTCCCTTTTTGATGCTGTGCTGGCACTCAAGAAAATCCGTCTTGAAGAAAATTTCGGAAAGCTTGGCAAAGAAGTGGACCGCACCCATTGGGCAATGCCCGGACATATGGTCAATGCCTGCTATGACCCGTTTGTTAACGACATCACTTTCCCCGCAGCAATTCTGCAGCCGCCTTTCTATTCCATTAACCAGACCCGAAGCGAGAACCTTGGCGGTATCGGTGCTGTAATCGGTCATGAGATTTCTCACGCATTCGACTCCAACGGCGCAAAATGTGATGAACTCGGCAATCTTAATAACTGGTGGACCAAAGCAGATGAAAGAAAATTCAACAAGAAAGTCAATGCTATGATCAAGCAGTTTGACGGCATCGAGCTTCCCTGGGGCACTGTCAACGGAAAGCTTACAGTAAGCGAAAACATTGCCGATAACGGCGGCGTTGCGGTAACTCTTGATATTATGTCCCATTCTGAAAACGTTTCTTTCGAGGAATACTTTGCAAACTGGGCAAGAGTATGGTGCCAGAAAGCAAAACCCGAATACAAAGCGCTGCTTCTCCAGGTGGACGTCCACGGACCCTGCTACCTCAGGGCAAATATGCCTCCGAGAAACTTCCCTGAATGGTATGCAGCATATGGCGTCAAAAAGACCGAC
>CAZOOL010000008.1:0-1947 GCA_964581405.1 uncultured Oscillospiraceae bacterium
TTGGGGCAACACCGGATACGGCTATTATGTTGTAATTGACCATGGCAGCGGTTATCAGACCCTTTATGCACATTGCCACGAAATTTTCGTTGAAGTCGGTGAAGAGGTCGTTGCCGGTCAGATTATCGCAACAACCGGCTCCACCGGAAATTCAACCGGAGCTCACCTGCATTTCGAGGTCAGGGTAAACGGTGAATATTGCGATCCGCTGGAATTTGTCTGTCCGTAAAAAAACACAAAAGCCCCCTTGTTAAAGGGGGCTGAATTTTTTAATCGCCTGCGATTAAAAAAGACCGGGGGATTCCTTTTATAAATTATCGATAAATTTTCAATGAATCCCTCCACCGTGCCTACGACAAAGATCCCCCTCCCTTTGACAAGGGAGGTTTAAAAAATCCCGTGCTCAGGCTTGAGCACGGGATTTTCTTTTGAGCACGAAGAGAACGGGCGGATAATATCCGCCCCCACGGTGGATTATTGCAAAACTGCAAACGCGATAGGATTATGAATCCCTCCACCATCGCCGTTGGCGACGGCCCCCCTCCCTTTGACAAGGGAGGCCTTAAAATACAAAGTTGCCGTTTTCAAAGATGGTGACTTCTTCGCCTTTGCGGGTTTTGCCGGTAATGGAAAGATCAGCGGTTCCGACCATGAAGTCAACGTGAACGCCTGCGGTGGCGTTGATTCCGCCTGCAATAAGTTCTTCCTCGGTCATATCGTCGCCTCCTTTAAGGCTTGCGGGATATGCCTCGCCGAAAGCGAAATGGCAAGATGCGTTTTCATCGAAAAGGGTGTTGAAGAAGGTTATTCCGCTGTTAGAAATGGGGGAGTCATAGGGAACAAGGGCGATTTCGCCGAGATAGCGGCTGTTTTCATCGGTATCAAGGGATTTATTGAGGACGTCCCCGCCCTTTTCTGCCGTAGCTTTTACAATTTTGCCGTTTTCAAATTCAAAGCGCATACCTTCGACAACGTTGCCGTTGAGAACGAGAGGTTTTGAAGCATAGAGCACGCCGTTGACTCCGTCGCGTTTCGGTGCGGAAAAAACTTCCTCTGTTGGCATATTTGCAACAAATTTAAATCCTGCTTTGGAGGTATCTCCGCCTGCAAGCCAGCAGTGATTTTCCGGAAGTTTTACGGTAAGGTCGGTGCCGAGAGAGTTTTTGTAATGCACTTCCTCGAGGTCGAACTCGTTGAGAGTTTTTGCGCGGCGCTCGAGGTTTTCGCAATGTTTGTGCCATTCCTCAACGGCGTCGCCATCCTCGGTAATATGTACCATTTCAAAAATGGTGTTCCAGAGTTTTTCCATAGCTTCTTCATCTGAAAGACCGGGGAAAACCTTGGTCGCCCAGGCTTTTATCGGAACAGAAACTACGCACCAGGGGAAGCCGTTGCACATTTCAAGGGTATAAAAATCCTTGAGGTCGCGGTTGGAACCGATGCTGTAGCGGCGCTGACGCTCCGAGTCGACACCTTTAAGGTTTTCCGGGTCGGCGGCAGCTATGGCGATATATGCGGCGCCCTCTTTGGCAAGTGTGTTCATTCTGTCCGCATCCCAGCTGTAAACGCCGTCAAAAAGGCTGTCATCAGCACGGAGCCAATGTTCACGGGTGCAGTAATCGTCGCGCCAGTTGATGATTACGTCCTTTGCGCCTTTATCATAAGCGGCGGTGGTAAGCATTCTTGCAAAGTCTGCGCGGTCAACCGGGCAGTTTATTATAACGGGCTGACCTTTTTGAAGATTTACGCCCACTTCAATAACGAGTCTTGCGTATTGCCAGAGCATTTTAGTATTCATAGATATTCTCCTTTAAAGATTCCCCAGAGGGGGAGCTGTCAGTCGAAGGCCGACCGGGGAGGGATGAACTCCGTCAACCGCGGATAAACGCTCCGCGCTTTTGGCAATCCCTTTTTCATCGCGCCGTTTGTTTTTCTTTGCGGCGCGCC
>CAZOOL010000008.1:2047-5116 GCA_964581405.1 uncultured Oscillospiraceae bacterium
CTCCCGCCCTGCTTTTTTATAAATTATTTTGCAACAAAGTTGACAAGTTTGCCGGGAACGCAGATTTCCTTGAGGATGGTTTTGCCTTCAAGTTCGGCTGCGGCGGCTTCTTTTGCGGCGGCGATGCAGGCGTCTTTGTCTGCATCAGCGGGAACGTTCATTCTTGCTTTGATTTTTCCGCAGATCTGAACGACCATTTCGATGGTGGCATCAACGCATTTTTCTTCGTCGTATGCGGGCCAATCCTGTTTGCAGAGAAGTTCGTCGTGGCCGAGGATTTCCCAGATTTCCTCGGTGATATGAGGGGCAAATGGATTAAGAAGAGTGATGAAAAGCTCATATTCATCTTTGGTGATGCTGCCGGTAGCGGTGATATCGTTGATAAGGCTCATCATTGCTGCAATGGCGGTGTTTGCCTTAAGGTTATCGACATCCTCACCAACCTTCTTGATAGTTTTATGGAAGTTGCTTTCGAGTTCGGGACGGATTCCCTCACCGCTCATGATATCCTGAAGTGCCCATACTCTGTCAAGGAAGCGTTTGCAGCCTTTGATGGAGTTGGTGTTCCAAGGCGCAGCTTTCTCAAAGTCGCCGATGAACATTTCATAAAGGCGGAGGGTATCTGCGCCGTAATCGCGGATAACGTCATCCGGGTTAACTACGTTGCCGCGGCTCTTGGACATTTTTTCGTTATTTTCGCCGAGGATCATGCCGTGGCTGGTACGTTTGGAATAGGGTTCCTTGGTGGAAACAGCGCCGATATCATAGAGGAATTTGTGCCAGAAGCGGCTGTAGAGAAGATGAAGGGTGGTGTGTTCCATACCGCCGTTGTACCAATCAACGGGCATCCAGTAATCAAGAGCTTCTTTGGAAGCAATGCCGGTGTCGCATTTCGGGTCGCAGTAACGGATGAAATACCAGGAAGAACCTGCCCACTGAGGCATGGTATCGGTTTCGCGGTGGGCGTGCCCGCCGCAGCAGGGACAGGTGGTTTCGACCCAATCGGTCATCTTGGAAAGAGGGCTGTCGCCGGTGTCGGTGGGTTCATAGGATTCAACTTCCGGAAGGAGAAGAGGGAGCTGATCTTCCGGAACAGGCTGCCAGCCGCATTTTTCGCAGTAGATCATCGGGATGGGTTCGCCCCAGTATCTCTGGCGGCTGAAAACCCAGTCGCGGAGCTTGTAGTTTACTTTTGCGTGACCGATGCCCTCTTTTTCAAGGTGCTCGATCATTGCTTTCTTTGCTTCTTCAACGGTCATTCCGTCTTCAAAACCGGAGTTCACCATAATGCCTTCGTTGCAGTCGGTATATGCTTCTTCCTCGACGTTGCCGCCTTTTACGACTTCGATGATGGGAAGACCGAATTTCTTTGCAAATTCCCAGTCACGGGTATCATGCGCCGGAACAGCCATGATGGCGCCTGTACCGTAGGAAGTGAGAACGTAGTCGGAAATAAAAATCGGAATTTCTTTTCCGGTTACGGGGTTGATGCCGTTAACTCCTTTGAGTTCGACGCCGGTTTTGTCCTTTGCAAGTTCGGTGCGCTCGAAGTCGGATTTCTTTGCGGCTTCTGCCTGATATGCTCGGACTTCATCGATATTTTCGAGCTTGTCGGCCCATTTTTCGATGTATGCGTGTTCGGGGCTCATTACCATATAGGTTGCTCCGAAAAGGGTATCGCATCTGGTGGTGTAAACAGTAAGCTTATCGCCGAGGGTGGTGTTAAAATCAACCTCCGCACCGGTGGAACGACCTATCCAGTTGATTTGGGAAGTTTTTACACGGTCGATATAATCGACTTCAGCGAGGTCGTCAATAAGGCGCTGGGCATATTCGGTGATTTTGAGCATCCACTGGGATTTGACTTTGTGAACAACTTCGCTTCCGCAGCGTTCGCAAACGCCGTTGACTACTTCTTCGTTTGCAAGAACGACTTTGCAGCCGGTGCACCAGTTTACGTTGGCCTCTTTTTTATATGCAAGACCGCGTTTGTAAAGCTGAAGGAAGATCCACTGGGTCCATTTATAGTAGTTGGGGTCGGTAGTGTTGATTTCTCTGTCCCAGTCGAAGGAAAGACCGAGGGATTTAAGCTGTGCCTTAAAATGTGCAACGTTGTTTGCAGTTACGATTTCGGGATGGATGTGGTTTTTGATTGCGAAGTTTTCGGTGGGAAGACCGAAAGCATCCCATCCCATGGGATAAAGGACGTTATAGCCCTGCATTCTCTTTTTTCTTGAAACGATATCAAGGGCCGTATAGGAACGGGGATGTCCTACGTGGAGACCCTGTCCGGAAGGATAGGGAAATTCAACAAGTCCATAGAATTTGGGCTTCGTATAATCGGTTGTCGCAGCATAGGGTTTCTTTTCGTCCCAGATGTCCTGCCACTTCTTTTCGATTGCGGCATAATCATAGCCTTTCATTTTTTGGTTCCTCCAGTTTTATATGAAATATTTTTTCGCGGAGCGCTTGCCTTCCCTTTAAAAGGAAGCTTTTTTGCGGCAATAAAAAATCCCGTCTTTCGATAAAACGAAAGACGGGATGAAATTACCCGCGGTACCACTTTCATTGGCGCATAAAAATACGCCCGGCTCGGTTCCTTTTAACGGTGGAATGGGCCGTCCGGTTTTACTTCCGCAAAATGCGGTTTCCTCCAGCTGCTCGAAAGTGAGTTCATCTGTTTTTTCAATGCCGCATCGCACCGAAACTGCGGCTCTCTTTGAATGAAAAAACAAACTACTTGTTCTTTGTCAAAGCATTTGTGATATAAAAACACATTAAATGTATAATAACAATATTAAACGGGCTTTGTCAAGGGATTTTTCCGTTTTCTCCTCATTTTTGCAAAAACGTTGCAGGGGGCACCTTTGTGCACCCGGAACGGAACGGTCAAGACCGTTCCCTACGGTTGCAATGGAGACAATATTATTCTTCCTCGAAGTTGATCTCTTCGATTTTTGCATCAGACCAAAGGCGCTCAAGGGAATAGAATTCGCGTACTTCTTCGTTGAAGATATGAACGATTACGCTGGCGTAGTCCATGAGTATCCAGCTTGCGGAAGCATAGCC
>CAZOOL010000008.1:5126-23200 GCA_964581405.1 uncultured Oscillospiraceae bacterium
GGTGCAATTCCGTCCTCATGGCCGAGGGCGAAATCGACGTCGTCAGAAAGGGACTGGACGTGGCTTTTGTTGTTTGCGGAGCAGATTACGAAATAATCGCCGATACTGCTGATTTCTCCGATTTTAAGCACGCGAAGTCCGCTTGCTTTTTTACTGTCAAGGATTTTTGCGATTTTAAGTGCAAGTTCTTTGGATTCCATGGATCATTTTTCCTTTCATTCTGTTATAACAATGTCTTTATATTCTTCGAGAAGCGCTTCGGTATCCTTTCCTTTTGGAAAGCCTCGCCTTTCAAGGTCACCGGCTATCCAACGGACGCCGTAGGCAATACCCTCGTCAAGGTTTCTGTCCGTAAGATTACGAGTGTATTCCGCATCCGGATAGTTCCTTTCCGCGCTTGTGAGGTCGGCCATATATATGACTTTTTCAAGAATGCTCATTCCCCCTCTTCCGGAGGTGTGATATCTGACCGCATTGAGCACGTCCGCATCCGTTACGCCGAGCTCGTGCTCAGCATATATCGCACCGGCAATGGAATGCCACAAAGCCGGTGAAGTAAGAGTATCTTCGTCAAGGGCAATGTCTCCGTTCACAATTATCTCAAGCTGTTTCTCCTGCGGGATTCCTTTGCAGATATCGTGGATAAGCCCCGCAAAATACGCTTTCTCGGGGTCGGCACCGTTTTTATTTGCGAGGAAAACCGCTCTTTCGGCCACGTTGAGTGAATGCCTGAAACGGTGCTCATTCATTCTTGCTTTGAGCACGGATTTTATTTCATCTTCGGAAAGGCGGCAGAATTTTTTCGTATCCATCATTCCGCTTCTTCCTCGGAAGGATAGGTAGCTATGGCTTCGACGGCAGCGGGAAGATAGAATCCTCTTCCGCAGTCAATTACCTCGGAACCAGTTTCGCTTACTCTAAAAGTGATATAGAAGCAGTCATCATATGCACCGTAAAAGTTAAGATTCAGTATTCCGTTTTCACGGAGCATTATACTGTGAAAATATCCCGCTTCCTCCGCGATATAATCGAGAGTTTCTTCGTCTGCGTCCGGATAATACATGGCCAAAAGCTCATCGGTAAGACCTTGTTTGTAGATGGTATCTATAATGTCGGAACCTGCCTCGTATTTGCGAAGATCCGCGCGGCGGAGAGAGTCGTCCGCACCGTATTCAAAAAATTCGCCATTTTCGATATAAAACCAGTACTGTTTGGTGCTGGGTTCCTCCTGATTCGCAAGTTCATCGTCCTCATAGTAATCATAGGACGTGAAATCCGCGGTAAAGTCTTTTCCACCCTGATATTCGAGGTTCGAGAACATTCCGGAAACGGCAGTTTCATAGACCTTGCTGTTTTCAATTCCAAAAACATAGGTAAACCCGTCCTCATAGTTTTCCGCAAACATGAATGTCGTTCCGTCGGCGGTCACCATCTCCGGATTTGTCCATTTTCCGTATTCTTTGAGTTCCGCGGCATAGTTTTCGTTCACAAACCAGATAACGCCTTCAAGGTATTCCGCACCTGCTTTTCCGCAGAACGCAAAAGCCTCAAAGGTGCCGTCGCCGTCGAAATCATCGAAATGGAACCAGATGGTTTGGCCTTCGCTATATTCTTCAAGCTTTTCTCGAATCACTTCTTCCATGTTCGTTTCTTCATGATGTTCGTCCATATCGACCTTTCCCACAAGGTCATCAAGAAAGCTTTCATAGCTTTCTCTCCAGCCTCCCGAACATGCAGAAAGCGAAAAAACAAGCGCAAGAATTATCGCCAAAGCAAGTATTACCGTTTTTCTAAGCATTTTTTGCCTCCTTGCCAAAGGATTTTAGTTGTAGTAAAGATAATGATCCCAGATATATTCATCAACGCCTTCCGGCACCATTGAGGAGATATCATCCGCGCGGCGGACGGTTTCTCTTACCGAAGTTGAGGAAATTTCCTTCACGTCAATGGGCACAATGCGTACCTCGGCTCCGTAGCTGCGGAGAACGGCCGCTTCCGCTTCAAGGGCAGCGTCATCCTCCCAGTTTCTTGCGGCAACCGCAAGAACGGCTTCGTCCGTTATTTTGTGCCACGCATACCACTTTTGGAAGTACAGAAGCATATCGCCGCCGATGAGCAGAAAAAGCTCGTCCTCCGGATACGTTTCCCGAAGCTGGACAATGGTATCCGCCATGTATCCCTCATCTTCACGCTTGATTTCAATATCCGAAACCTCAAATCTTTCGAACTTCCCGAAAGCAAGGTTGCACATATTAAGGCGGTGTTCCGAAGGAGTCATGGAAAGCCCTTTTTTGTGGGGCGGCTGATAAGCCGGGATTATGATTATCTTGTCAAGAGAAAGCTCCTCCATAAAAGTCAGAGCGGCGTTCACGTGGCCGTTATGAACCGGGTCAAAGCTTCCTCCGTAAATACCGATTTTCATTTTTTCTCCTTAAGGAAGAATGATTTTTGGTTCTTTAAGGTTGCGTTTGTAAACGACAAATTTTCTGCCGATTACCTGAACGGCTTCGCAGCCTTTGATTCCGTTCATAACTTCTTCAATTGCCTCTTTGGAAGAAAGGGGTGCGGTTTCGAGCACGGAAACCTTTACAATTTCTCTTGCGTCAAGGGCTTCGTCAATGTTTTTAATAAGTGCTTCGGTAATGCCCTCTTTTCCTACCTGAAGAATTGCAGGAATGGAGTTTGCGAGAGAGCGAAGATATGCGCGCTGTTTTGTAGTTATCATCAATATTTCTCCTTATGTTATATCAACTTTTTGTTGATTTCATGATTAGTCAAAAATTGCTTTTGCGAAAGCATCAGGGTCAAAGGGCTGAAGGTCCTCTGCCTTTTCGCCGACACCGATGAATTTGATCGGGATCTTCAGTTCCTGACGGATGCCGATTACGACGCCGCCCCTTGCTGTGCCGTCAAGTTTTGTAAGAACGATACCGGTTATGGGGCAGGCATTGCCGAATTCCCTTGCCTGATTAAGTGCGTTCTGTCCGGTGGTGCCGTCGAGCACAAGAAGCGTTTCAACGGAAGAATCCGGTGCTTCTCTTTCGATTACCCTGCCTATTTTTGCGAGTTCGTCCATAAGGCCTTTTTTATTCTGAAGCCTGCCTGCTGTATCGCAGATTATTACATCCGCTTTTCTTGCCTTGCCTGCAGCGATGGCATCGAAAACAACTGCTGCCGGGTCGGAACCTTCAGAATGTTTGATAAGTTCGGCTCCGCAGCGGTCGGTCCACACTTCAAGCTGGTCAATAGCGGCCGCACGGAAGGTATCCGCTGCAGCAACAACGACTTTCTTTCCGTCGTCAATGAAATTCTTTGCAAGCTTTCCGATGGTCGTGGTCTTACCCGCTCCGTTGACGCCTATCATCATGATTATTGCGGGTTTGTTTTCGATATCCAATTCCTGGCCGCCGCGAAGCATTTCCGCAACGACATCATACATCATTTCGCGGACTTTTTCCGCTTCGGTAACGCCCTCTTTTTTTACTTTTCCGCGAAGTTCTTGGCAGATTGCGGCGGCGGTTACGGCGCCTGTATCCGCAAGTACAAGGGCTTCCTCGAGTTCCTCAAAAAGTTCCTCATCAACGTGTCCCCCTGCGAAAACGTCGTCAAAACGCTCCTTGAGGGAATCCCTCGTTTTTTTAAGTCCTTCGCTTATTTTGCTGAAAAATCCCAAATGTGTTCCTCCTTTTAAAAGCTTCCCCCTTGGGGGAAAGGCTTTGAACTCTCCCTTTGACGGGGGAGACTTAGTCATCGCTTGCAAGCTGTTTTTCGAGCCACTGCTCCTTGCTGATGAGGACCTGACGGGGTTTGCTGCCCTCGAAGGGTCCGACTACTCCCCGTTCCTCCATCTGGTCAATGATTCGGGCGGCGCGGGCGTATCCGAGCTTCAGCTTGCGCTGGAGAAGGGAAGTGGAAGCCTGTCCCATTTCGATGACACATTCGATAGCGGCATCGAGCATTTCGTCGCCGTCATCGAATCCGCCGCCGTCACCGACGGAATCATCACTTGTTTTCTTGCCTTTTTCCTTTGCGGCAAGTTTTTCGATATCATCAAGAATGTCTTCGTCATAGGTTGCGGTGCCGCCGTTTTTGACAAAACGGACAACGTCTTCGACTTCCTTATCGCTTACGAAACAGCCCTGAACCCTGCGCATATCCGTCTGGGGGTAAAAGAGCATATCACCTTTCCCAAGGAGTTTTTCCGCGCTGCCGTCGCTGATGATGGTACGGCTGTCAACCTGAGAAGACGTTTTGAAAGCGATTCGGCTTCCGATGTTTGATTTTATTGTTCCGGTGATAACATCAACGGATGGGCGCTGGGTCGCGACAACGAGATGCATGCCCGCCGCACGGGCAAGAGCCGCAAGGCGGTTGATGGAATCTTCGACCTCGCTCGACGCAACGAGCATAAGGTCCGCAAGTTCGTCGATAATAATTACGACCTTTGGCATTCTCTGCATATCGTCCCGGGAATCCGCGAGCTTATTATATCCTTCGATGTCGCGGACGCTGTTATCCGCGAAGATCTGGTAGCGCTTGAGCATTTCAGAAACCGCCCAGTTGAGCGCGCCTGCAGCTTTTCTCGGGTCGGTGACAACCGGGATAAGAAGGTGAGGAATTCCGTTATAAATATTCAGCTCTACTACCTTCGGGTCAATGAGAAGAAGCTTTACTTCGTCCGGATTCGCTTTATACATAAGCGAAATTATCATGGAGTTTATGCAAACGGATTTGCCCGAACCGGTGGAGCCGGCAACAAGAAGATGGGGCATTTCCTTGAGGTCCGCAAGAACGACGTTGCCGACTATATCTTTGCCGAGTGCAACGGTAAGCTTTGACTTCGCGTTCTGGAACTCTTTTGATTCGATAATCTCACGGATATTTACAATATCGCGGTTCCTGTTCGGAACCTCAATTCCGACTGCGGCTTTCCCCGGAATCGGTGCTTCGATTCTAACGCCTTTTGCCGCAAGGTTGAGGGCAAGGTCGTCCGAAAGATTCGCTATCCTGCTGACCTTGACTCCCGCTCCGGGCTGGAGCTCATACCTTGTAACCGCCGGGCCGCGATTGATGTCGATTACCCTCGCCGTGACGCCGAAGCTCTGGAGAGTGTTGGTAAGAATGTCGGCATTTTTGCGGAGTTCCTCGGTGATATCCTCCTGATTGGAGTTATCCTGAAGTCTGAGCAAATCGGTGGGTGGAAAAACGTAGGGTATGGTTTCAAGATCGTTCATGATCTCGGTTATCTTTTTCTGTTCCTCATCTGCAAGAACCTTCATTTCCGCCTTTTCGATTCTCTTTGAATTGGCCTGTTCCACCATAGCTTTGCTGATAAGTTCCTCCAATTTCGGATCCTTCGCGGCGGCTTCCTGCATCTGTTCCTTCGCAGGCTTGAAGCCTTCTATCTCATCCTCGTCCGGAACTTCCACTTCCATGTGCGCCTTGAATCCGTTAACCGGTTCTTCCCGGACAGCAGTGCTTTTCGGCTTATCCTGCGTTACGGTGGTTATTGTCGGCTCTGCCGGTTCATCATCAAGGGGAATATCAATGGCTCGCAGCTCGTGCTTTTGCGGTTTTGCGTCAACCGGTGGGATTTTCGATGCCGGCGCCGTATTTTCCGTTCCCGCTGTTCCAAGAAGTTTTTCCTTCGAGCGTTTTACGGTGTTTTCCGTTTCCTTCGAAACATATTTCGGACTGTCGTCAATGGGAATATCGATCTGTACGTTTTTGCGGCTTTCTGCGGCAATTTTATGCTGCTCTACCTGTTCGATATAGACGGTCTTTACCTTTTCTCCGACTTTTTTAGTTCCTCTTATGAAGCCTATGAGCGTTGTTCCTGTTATAAGCATTATATCCGCTGCAATGAGCACCAGACCTATGATGATTGCGCCGACTCTGCCCATAAGAGCGATGGAGGTCAGCCCGTAGATGGTCGAAAGAACGCCGCCACCCACAAGTTCTTTTCCGTATGTATAAAGAAGGCCAATTTTCTTAAAGACGCTTCCTTCAAGCACCATGTTTTCGCTGAAAACGGTGGTGATACCCGAAAGGAGTATTATCAGCACAAGGCTTTCCCAACCCTGGGCCGAGGTCGAAAAGGTAGGCTTCTCAAGGGTATTCATAACCGCAAGGTAAATCAGAACCGGTCCGATAAGATAAGCACACCAACCGAAAAGCCCGAACAAAGCATAGTGCATGCTCTGCCAGAGGCTTTCGCCTTTTATCAGCGTTATGGCAAGAAAGATTATTCCCGCCGCAAAATATCCTATGGCGCAGAGCTGACGGTTGGAAGAAGCTTCCGCCGCGGCTTTTTTGCCCGTATTCTTTTTTGATTTTGTCGATGTCTTTTTTGTTGCCGCCATTCAGTCAGCCTTCCTTAAAAAGTTATTACGGTTCTCGTGATATGCTCGAATATTCCGATTCCTACGATTATTACGCCGAGGGGAATAAGATACCATGCGAACTTGGTGAATTTATCGTTTTTGACAAGGAGTTTTACGGTTTTGATGGCCCCAAGCCCCACAACAAGTGAAACCGCCATTCCGATGAGTGCCGCACCCCAGTTTATTTCAACCTCTCCGGCAAGCGCCGCGGGAACTTCGAGAATGTTAGCCGCAAGAACAGCCGGAACACCCATTATGAACGAGAACGCAACAGCTTGATCCCGTGAAACCCCGAGAATAAGTCCTACGGAAATGGTGGAACCTGAACGGGAAAGTCCCGGAAGCGGAGCAATTCCCTGAGTGATACCCATGCCAAGAGCCTGCTTCCATGTCATATTTTCCGCTGTCGTTCCGCCGGCTTTTACGCATCTTCCGGAGATTATCAGCAGCGCCGCTGTGAGCAGAAAACAAAGTCCCTCGACCACAATATCATTATCAGTGGAAAGGGAATTGTAAAAATCCGAAAGGAAATAGAAAAAGCAAAGAGGAACAAGGCTTATGATGAGAAGAAAAATCATTTTTCTTGAACCGCTCATATTGTTTTTATCAAATTTCCCGGTAAAGATTTCCTTCAGCATGGAGAAAAATTCCTTAATCATCTCCATTATCTCGCCGTAAAACGCGATGAAAACCGCAGCAAGGGTTCCGAGATGGAGCAGAATGGAATAAATTCCCGCGGCCTCTCCGCTGTTTCCCGTGAAATGCTGGTAAACAGAAAGATGCCCGCTCGATGAAACCGGAAGAAATTCCGTAAGTCCCTGAATGATACCCTGAATTATTGCGTCAAAAATGCTCATTGTTTTTCTCCTTATATGTAGCCGCAAAGCGGCGGTTCAGATTTTTCTGATATATCCGGGGGAGTATTCTTTATTGAGATAATCCTTTGGGTTTGTGGAAACAAGCCGCGAAACTGAAAAACCCTCCGGGGTCATGTTCCCTTCAAGAAATCCGCTCGCAATGCTCATTGTAACTGTTTTCGAAAGCTCTGTCGGGAAAATCCTGTCAAATGGCTCAATGGTCCAGAGAATCATTACGCCTTTCTCCCTTCAATCATGGAATAAAGGCATTTTATGGCATCCGAAAGTCCACCCAGGTTATCTATAAGCCCTTCCTTTACGGCGGATTCACCGTCAAGGACGGTTCCCACGTCGGTAATAAGCTCCCCTGTGGTAAACATAAGTTCGCGGAACCGTTCCGCCCTGATATTGGAATTTTCGGTAACGAATTTAGTTATGCGCTCCTGCATCTTGTCAAAATACGAAAGAGTCTGGGGAACGCCGAGCACAAGCCCGTTCATGCGAACCGGATGTATGGTCATGGTTGCGGAGGGAACGATGAAAGATTCCTTGGCGGAACAGGCCAGCGGAACGCCGATGGAATGTCCGCCGCCGAGAACCAGTGAAACTGTCGGCTTGCTCATTCCGGAAATAAGCTCCGCAATAGCAAGACCCGCTTCGACGTCACCGCCTACTGTATTGAGCATCACAATAAGCCCTTCAATTTCCGGATCTTCCTCTATGGCGACCAGCTGGGGAATAACGTGTTCATACTTCGTGCTTTTGTTCTGCGGCGGAAGGATATAGTGTCCCTCAATCTGCCCGACGATGGTGAGGCAGTGTATGCAGTGTTTGCCCTTCGTTTTTATTACGGAACCGGTTTCGATTATCTGGTCGGTCTGGGTTTCCGTCTGTTCGTTTTCAGATTCTTCTTCTGGGCAGTTTTTTATTTCCTCTGACATATTAAAACCTCCGGAGTTTTTTAATATTATGCTTCGTAAAAGATTTTATATACGCCAGAGCAAACTTTCGTAAATTACATTATAGCAAAATAATATTAAATATACAAGTAAAAATTATAATACAATCAGTAGTGCATAAAAATGAAACCCCTTCCGTCTGGAAGAGGTTTCATTTTTATATGCCGGCTATTGTCTTTATTTCATCTTCGGTCAATGCTTTGACAAGGAATTTGTCATCGTCGAATCTTTCAAACTTTTCTTTTGGAATTTTTTCCACAAATTCCGGATAATCCATCTCGGCAAGCGGTTCTTCTCCTTGGATTCCGATAACGACACTCCAGCGCTCACATTCAAGCGGTCCATCGGTAAAGGGATTACGCGCTCCGAAAGGAACTTTTGGTTCATTGGGAAGAATAAGGGGAACGCCGTTTATAACCGTATAGTATGCGCCGATTTCACCTTCGTTTTCATAAAATCTCGCATCAGGACCTGCCGCAGCGGTATTCTGTTTTTCGTGAAGCCATTCGCCGAATTTATTTGGGTCATTTGCAAAGATCTCCGCTTCGGTTTTTCCAACAGTAAGAGGAAATCTTACTGTTGGGAAAGTAAGACTGCTGTTTTTTTCAATGATATCCTCGCAAAAGTGCTTTATATTTGCTTTGTTGGATTTTATATAGAAATCAAGCCCCGATTTAACTTCTTCAAGGCTCATTTTGGCGCCGTCAACTTCAATTTTTGCGTTCCAAAATTTTGCACAGCGTTCAACACAAGCGTAAAAATCTGTTATTTCTTTTGTGGTTGACGGAAGAGGAAGACTGAAAATAATATGTTTTTTCTCGTTCGGATTCCATACAACCGTAAAACCTCTTGCCATATTTGAAAGGTCAAAGACAATAATTTCGGAATCGGTTATTTTTCCGACCTCAAGCCCTTCTGTGCTGTAACTTCCGAAAGCAAGCTTGTCCCCGAGAATTATTTCAATGGGCATAGTCTTATTTCCGAACAATTTTTGTTTCAATACAACATCAATAGACAAACAAGCTCACTTCCTTTTCCATTTTATTAAGATAATATCACTGCACACAATGTAAGTCAACGGCTTTTTATGTTTTGCATAGTTGAAAACAGACGGATAACATCCGCCCCTGCCGTTGGAAAGAAAGACCATTAAAACAGAAAATCCCTTCCGCAAAACGAAAGGGATTTTTCACAGGGGTTTTTGGAGTTACCAGTTTGATTCCTCGTATTTTATTTCGATGACGTCGCCTTCTGCGGGTTCATATCCCCAAAGACCGACGGAACCGTATTCGCCGTTGAAATAGATTGCCCAGTAAACGCTCCAGTTTTCGGCATCCTGTTCAAGGTCGCCGATGCTGCCGATCATGTCGCCGTCATAGATGGTGTAATCAACACCGTTTTCGGCGAAATATTCCTCGAGCATTTCTCCGGCGGTTTTGCCTTCGGTGATTTCCGTCTCGAATTCATAAAGAACGGCATCGTTTACTCCGTCGATAACTTTAATGGTTGCGGTGGGTTTGCTGCCGCATGCTGCAAAGCAGAAAACCATCATAAGTGCAAGTGCGAGTGCAATGATTTTTTTCATTTCATTTTCCTCCTGAAGTTTTTATGTCAGCCGCTTTTTCGGCTTTTCACATTTCTGATTATAAACCTTATCACTTTCCAGTTCAAGCCTTCGGATCGTTCCTTTTTTGCTGTCTTTCAAAGCTACAGTATTTCCGCAAGGTCGGCAAAATTCTCGAGAGAAAGTTCCTCTGCCCTTGCGTTGGGGCCAAGCCCGCATTTTTCAAGTGCAAAAAGTATTTCTCCCTTGGTTTTGCCGAGTCCGGAAGAAAGCGAGTTTGTAAGGGTCTTTCTTCTCTGACTGAAAGAGGCCTTCACTATGCGGAAGAAATGCTTTTCATCGGCAACTTTTACCGGCGGTTCCCTGCGAAGGGTAAGTCGGATAACCGCAGAAGTTACGTTTGGCGGCGGCACGAAATTGCCTTTTGAAACATCGAAAAGTTTTTCCGGTTCGCTGTAATAGTTTATGGCGGCGCTGATGGCTCCGCAGTCACGGGTTCCGGGCTTTGCAGCAATACGCACCGCTGCTTCCTTCTGAACCATAACAGTAATATTTTCTGCGCCGATATTTTCTTCGAGAAGCTTCATTATGATGGGCGAAGTGATGTAGTAAGGAAGATTCGCGCAGACAACGAAAGGCATCTCCCCGAAATACTCCTTGACAACAGCTTTGAGATCAAGCTCGAGCACGTCCGCGTTAAGTATGCTCACATTATCAAATTCGCCGAGGGTCTCTTTGAGCACGGGCAGGAGTGCTTTGTCGATTTCGATGCTCAAAACTTTTTCCGCACGAAGAGCAAGCTCTTTTGTGAGCACGCCTATTCCCGGCCCGATTTCAAGGGCGCAGATTCCCGGTCCGATACCGCTCTCCTTTGCAATACGCGGGCAGAGATCCGGGTTGACTATAAAGTTTTGCCCAAGGCTTTTTGAAAATTTGAACCCATGCCGTCCAAGTATATCCCGGACAACGTTTATATTCGAAAGTTCAGGCATTTTCTATCCTCCTAAACAAATTTTTTCGGTTTGCGGGCAGGTGATATTAACCCCTATGGTTTTGAAATTATCGCCTTTTCAATGTGTTGTGGGGCTTGCTCCCGCCGTTTGTTATGCAGAACGGTGGTTATTTAAGGAACGCCTCACCCGTCAGCTTCGCTTACACCTTTCTCCTAAAGTGAAGGCTTTTTTCGGTTTTATTATATCTTTTTATTACGAATATGTAAAGTTTTTTATATGTTGACCCGTTTCGCCTTGACGGATTCGGTGTTTTACTATAAAATATATGGGTTGAAAACTATCCTTCGGAGGCGAAAATATTGATAAAGCTTGTTAATGTAAATAAATATTTTGAAAACCTCCATGTACTTAAGGACGTTAACCTTGAGGTCAGAGAAGGTGAAAAGCTTGTTATAATCGGGCCTTCCGGAAGCGGAAAGTCCACCACCGTCCGCTGTATGAACTTTCTCGAGGAACCCACCAGCGGCGATGTTTATATCGATGGCGAGCTTCTGACCCACAGGAATAAAACCGAGCTTGTTCGAAAAACCTCCTCAATGGTTTTTCAGCAGTTCAACCTTTATCCACACATGGACGTTCTTCACAACCTCACCCTTGCACCCATAAAGCTCCAGAAAAAATCAAAATCGGAAGCCGAAGAACTTGCCATGAAGTATCTCGGGCTCGTCGGTCTTGCGGATAAGGCTCACGTCTATCCGAACACCCTTTCCGGCGGGCAGCAGCAAAGAGTTGCCATCGCAAGAGCGCTTACCACCCAGCAAAAAATAATCATTTTTGATGAACCCACCTCCGCCCTTGACCCTGAAACCGTTCAGGAGGTTCTTGATGTAATGGTGCGCCTTTCGGAAGAAAATATCACCATGGTCGTCGTTACACATGAAATGGGCTTTGCCCGGGAAGTCGCCGACAGAATCGTGTTTATGGATGAGGGAAGAATCATTGAAGAAGGTACCCCGGAGCATTTTTTTGAAAATCCCGAAAATGAAAGAACAAAAGCTTTCCTCGGAAAAATTTTGAGGCAGTGATACTTCTGCCGTAAGGACGGATATTATTCGCCCGCAAATTTACAATGCCGCCACGCGGCTACATCTCAACTGTCGCCTTCGGCGGCAGTTTTCCCAAAAAGGGAAATGCTTTGTTGAAAGGAGTTAACTTAATGAAAAAAATAATTTCCCTTATTCTTGTTATCATGATGATGTTCTGCTTTGCTTCCTGCGGAAGCAGCAGCGAAGTTACCGTTGAAACCATTCAGGACAGAGGCGTTCTCCGTGTCGGCGTAAAGGATTCCCTCATCGGTATGGGATATCTCAACCCCGAAACCGGCGAGTACGAAGGTCTTGAAATTGATATTGCCCGTGCCATTGCCGAAGAAATGGGCGTTGATATCGAATTCCTCGTTGTTACCCCCACAACCCGTCTTCAGATGATAGATTCCGGCGATATAGATATCAGCCTTTCCAACTTCACTATCACCGAAGAACGTCAGAAGAGCTATCATTTCAGCGCCGCCTATTATACTGACGCCGTCGGCGTTATGGTGCTCAAATCCTCCGGCATCGGTTCCCTCGAGGAACTCAACGGCAAAACCGTCGGAGTCACCATGAGCTCCACCTCCGCTCAGTCCCTCAAAAACTACCTCGGCGAAGGCTACGATATCTCTTTCGATGAATTCGAGGATCATGCCGCCATCAAGCTTGCACTTTCCGCAGGCGCAATCGACGCCCACTGCGTCGATACCGTCGTTCTTTCCACCTATATGGACGACACCACCATGATTCTTGAGGATCGTTTTGCGGCGCAGCCCTTCGGTGTTGTATCCAAACTTTCCAACACCGAACTCAACGCGTATATTGATGCGCTTATCGAAAAATGGCTTTCCGACGGAACCATCGACGCCATGCGCGAAGCCAACGGACTTCTCCCCAGCTTTGAGGGATAATCGCTGATAAGCCTCCCTTATTAAAGGGGTTCCTTTTGATGAATCCCCCGCCACTGCTTACGCAATGCGACCCTCTCCCTTTTAACAGGGGACGCATTTTTACAGAAAGGAAGTGACAGCCAAATGAACAGCGGCGTTTTTGCCCTTTGGCGCTGGGAAGCGCTTTGGGCATCAAGACAGGAATTTATTGATGCGTTTTTTGTAACCGTTGAGGTTTCGTTCTTTGCGCTTATTCTTGCTCTTTTTCTCGGCGTTGTTTTCGGGCTTTTCTCTTCCGGACATAACAAGGTACTAAAAAGCATCGCAAGGGTTTACGTTGAGTTTTTCCAAAACACTCCCCTTGTCCTTCAGGTGCTTTTTATGTATTACGGTTTGCTTTATGCGGGCATCGACCTTTCCAAAATTCAAATCGGCGTGATCGGGCTCGGAATTTATACCGGTGCCTATATATCCGAGGTCGTCCGCACCGGAATCACTTCAATTCCTCACGGACAGACCGAAGCCGCCTTGAGTCAAGGTTTCACCCATCTCCAGGCAATGCGTTATATCATTCTGCCCCAATCCGTAAAAATCGCGCTTCCGCCTCTGGTCAACCAGATGGTTGCGCTTATCAAAAACACTTCCGTTCTCGCAATGATTGCCGGCGGCGACCTTATGTACCGTTCCAACGCATGGGCCAGCAACGGTACCCTCAGCTATGGGCCGGCATATCTCACCTGCGGAATTCTTTTCTTCTGCCTTTGCTTTCCGCTGACCTATTTCGCGAAGCGCTATGAGCAGAAGCTAAAATCCGTCGGAAATTCCTCCGGAAAGAAGGCGGACGGAAAATGATGGAAGAACTCGCGCTTATATTTACAAATTACAATGTTTCATACATTCTTGCAGGTCTTGCCACGACCCTTTTTATCGCCGTTGTGACCCTCCTTGGCGGAACGCTCCTCGGAACAGTCCTGGCTCTTTTCAACACCTACGGAAAATGGACGGGGAAAATCGCTTCGTTCATAGTCGAAATTTTCCGCAATACGCCTTTGCTTCTTTGGGTTTTCGTTGCCATTGCGGCGGTTCCGCTGCCTTCACTCCTTTCAAGGGCGCTTGTGGCAACAGTCATCTTCAATGCGGCGATAATCTCTGAAATCATCCGCGGCGGGCTCAACTCTATTCCGAAGGGACAGATTGAAGCCGGCAGGAGCCAGGGCTTCAGCCTTTTCCAGATAATGATTTACATAGTTTTGCCCCAAACTTTCCGCAGAATCATCCCGACCCTTACGAGTCAGGCCATCACCATCATCAAGGATACCTCCTATCTTGCCCAGATAGGAATTGCGGAATTGATGTTTGTTATTAAAAAGCTTATGTCCACCGCAAACACCTTTACCGGTCATCCTATTACTGCACAGGACGTTTTTATTCTTTTCGGAACTGCGGCGGTCATCTATTTTGTCATCAACTTCAGCCTTTCCGTTGCTGTCAGAAAAATGCAGAAAAAGATGGAAAATACAATGAAATAAAAAAGCTCCCTTACGCGAAGGGAGCTTTCACAGAAAGTGAACGAAGGATTGTTTTTTACAGCCCTTCCGTCATTTTTCTTCAAAAAATGATACCTCCCCTTTACATAGGGGAGGCTTTTTTATTAGTAATCATTCAAATCTATCGTGTTGATAAGGTCGATGAGTTCTTCGATGCCCCTTCCTGTAAGGGAACTCGTGATAACGATATGCCGCGCTCCGGCGTTATGGAGAAAAAGTTCCGCCTGCTCGGTGGGGGTATCGTCCGTATCCGCTTTGGTGACAATGCCGATGACCGGGCGCGCAAAGCTCATGGAAAACATCTGGGGCAGGCGGCAGATGTCGTTTCCGCAATCGTGGCAGAAGCAGACTATATCCGCGTCATAAGCAGGAGTTATGGCGGCGCCGCGGCTGAAAAACGGGGTATCGGTATATTCGCCGGGGGTATCAATGGCGTCGGACCACGCCTCGATGGCCTGTGTTTTGTGATAGGTCATATCAAGGTTGTGGAGCCGGCGTATAAGGGTCGTCTTTCCGCAGCGGGAACGCCCGACGAGAATGATTTTTCTCTTTTCTATTTTCTTTGTAAGACCGAGAGAACGGTGATATTCCTCTCTGTCCTCCGGATTGACAAGGGCTGCATTTACGGAATCCTTTTCGGACATATGGCACCTCCGAAAGTTTTGATAATATGTTATTATCATATCTTTTTTCAGACGTTTTTTCAATAGATTTCGCCAAAAAGGGTTTATTCGCCCGGATATTTATGGTATAAATAAATTATAATATACCACCAAATCCGTAGGGGCGGATATCATCCGCCCGAATCATAAAATATTTTGGGAGAAAATTATGAAAGTCCTTTTTGAAGATAAATTTATTATCATTGTTGAAAAGCCCGCAAACGTTCTTTCCGAACCCGGCTCCGGCGGCGAGGATATTGTCACCCTCGCTTCCAACCATGTATGCAAGCCCTGCTACCTTGTGCACCGGCTTGACCGCAATACCGGCGGCGCAATGGTGCTTTCAAAAATGCAGAAAGCCACCGGCAAGCTTTCCGAAGCCATTCAAAAACGCGAATTTGAGAAGGAATATATCGCCGTCATCAAGGGCGTTCCGGAAGAACCGGAAGGCGTTTATAAAGACCTGCTTTTCAAAGATTCCCAGAAAAACAAGACCTTTGTTGTAAAGCGCGAACGCAAGGGAGTTAAAGAAGCGAGCCTTGAATACAGGGTTTTGAGCACCGCCGAGCACCCTGAGCACGGTGTTGTTTCCCTCGTGCTCATAAGGCTGCATACCGGACGGACCCATCAGGTGCGGGTGCAGTTTGCAAGCAGAAAAATGCCCCTCCTCGGCGACGGAAAATACGGCAGCCGCGATAACCACTGTGAAACCGCCCTCTGGAGCCGCCGCCTTTGCTTCAAACACCCCATCACCGGGGAGCAGATAGAGGTAAAATCCATGCCCCCGGAAGAATATCCCTGGAATTTGTTTGAGCTGGAAAAACTTTTGTAACTGTAGGGACGGAGATTATCCGCCCGAAAACAAAACGTTCGACTTTTGAAAATCGGAGGTAACAAAAATGAAAAACTTCTTTCGGTTTACCCTGTTATTTGTTTTATTTTTCTATTTTCTTTCTCTTCCATATATTACATTGAGGAACGGATCATTTTTCCCGGCCATAGTGAATACAGCGTTCAGCGCGGCTTTTATTTATCTTGGATTTTTTGAGGAGAAATATCTCGATTGGTTCAGAAAGTCCGCCTATATCTGTGCGGCGGTATTTCCGTGGATTATATGTTTTGTTTTGGATCAAAGAATTAAAGCCGGTATTACAATTCTGTTCTTTTTATTTATTGCTGCCGCGGGAATATGGGAATTTTTCTTCAAGCGAAGTGAATTCAGCTATCTCCTTCTTTCATGCTGCGATTTTCTCCTTTTGATGCTTCAGTTCACAAGAGATATAAACTATTATCCGGGTGATGCTGAAATGAGTCTTTGCGGTTCTCTCCTTTTTGGTATTGTTTGTCCTTTTGTTTTTCTTTTTCTTTACAAAAAACAAATCATATTTTTGCCTGGCAAAAAACTTGGAGAAACCCTTTTTGTAATTGTAATTTTATCCGCAGCGGCAGCATACTGCGTTTTAGATACCGCAAATTATGCATTTGATATTTCCGAAGGAAGCTCGCAGGAACTTAAAGTAAACGATGTATATTCAGAGCGTTTGAAACGAACACAAACATATTATGTTAAAGTCGATTACAACGGAGAGGAAACCTCGTTTGAAATCAACGTTTCAAAATACAATTCCATTCGTGTCGGCAGCACCGTCACCGTAACGCAGTATGACGGTTTCCTTGGGGATGAATACATAATCGTTAATGAAAAATGATAAGTTCTGCAGATTATCGCTTTATAGTGTAGGGCGGGAGCTTGCTCCCGCCGTTTTCATTTTTGTATGAATCCCTCCACCATCGCCACCGGCGATGGTCCCCCTCCCTTTGACAAGGGAGGCGTTAAATGAAAACGAGCACCGCGCCAAAGACGCGGTGCTCATGTTTTTTATTACAGTAAAAGGCCGCATAAAAATGACGCGGCATTGAGGAGCAAAGAGGCAAAAAATGCCTTTTTCAAGCCGAAATCCCCCATTTTGTGATAGAGAAATCCTTCTGTTACGAACGCCCCGATTTCAAGAACTGCGGTAGCTACATAATAGAAAGGCACCGCCGGAAGAGGAACAAAGCTTGCCCACAGAAGCAGACAGAAATTCAAAAGCGGATTTGTGAGCATGTTGACGAGCACGCTGTGATATAGGGTGCTCGTCTTTTTTAGAAATATGAGCACCAGTGTTCCTTCGATGAGCACCGTCATCAGAAGATTTTTCAGCAGGAGCAGGATAACGCTCATTTTTTCTTGTTTTTCTTCTTATATTTTCCGCAGCGCTTTCCGTTCGGAACGTGTTCCGCTTCGCCGGCGGATTTTTTACCGCTCATATAGGCGTTGACTTTTTCGGTGGTCTGGCGCTGGAGCTTTTCGCGTTCTCTTCTCTGGCGGTTCGTTTCTTTAATGTCATCCTCGGTGGGATGCTTTCTTTTGTGGTTCCATTTGAGGAAAAAGAAAACGCCGGTCACAAGAGCAAAGGAAAGAAGCATTGTAACTATCATAACCAAAGCGGCACTGCCTGCGCCGGAAGCAGTCATAAGAACGGGTGTTCCGAAATTCATTTTATAATCTCCTTATTTCAAAATCTTTCTGATAAATAATATTATAGCAATTACTGCGATAATTGCAAGTGCCGCGCCCGCGGCAAGCATCGCCATAAAGCCGCTTTCGGAACCGAGCACAACAAAATCCCTTGTGCCCGAAGCTTCGGGCACAAATTCAAAAGAGGCCTTTTTGTTCATAAAACCAACACCCTTTATTTTTTGTTTTTCTTTATCGCTTTTCTGATAAGTACAACCGCAACAACAATTATTGCGGCAATTATCAGCAATGCTGGCAAAGAAAGATTTTTGAGTTCGTAAAAAAGCGCTTCCATGGGGGTAGCTATATCTATTAAATACGGCAAAAATTTCATTTCCTCACCTTATTTTTTGTTTTTCTTCGTAAGATGCGCTATCCAGAGCGCCGCGATAACGAACATCGCCGCAACCCCGATTCCAAGCCAGGGAAGGATCTCCTCCGCCATCATAGCAAATCCTTCCACCGGATTTACCGGTGCAACGTCCATAAGTATCCTCATTTGTTTACTCCTCCTTGTTTTTCTTCGACGCTTTCTTTATCATTTTTACCGCAGCAAAAACAATAATTGCGACAACCGCGGCCACAGCAACAACCGTTATGCCCATGGCTGC
>CAZOOL010000009.1:0-22775 GCA_964581405.1 uncultured Oscillospiraceae bacterium
ACTTGAATTTGAGCACGCGGCGTATCTCCGCGACAGAATCAAAAAACTCCGGGAACAAATGGAGGACGTACAGTATGAATCAAAGTTCCATCGTCATAAAGGGAGCAAGGGAACATAACCTCAAGAACATAGACATTGAAATCCCCCGCGATAAGCTGGTCGTTTTCACGGGGCTTTCCGGCTCGGGGAAAAGCTCGCTTGCTTTTGATACAATTTACGCCGACGGCCAGCGCCGCTATATGGAGAGCCTTTCTTCCTATGCGAGAATGTTCCTCGGCATGATGGAAAAGCCGGACGTGGATTCCATAGACGGACTTTCACCGGCGATTTCCATCGACCAGAAAAACACCAGCAAGAACCCCCGTTCCACAGTCGGAACAGTAACGGAGATTTATGACTATCTCCGTCTGCTTTATGCAAGGATAGGCGTGCCCCATTGCCCTGTTTGCGGAAGAGAAATAAAGCAGCAGACCATAGACCAGATCGTTGACCGGGTCCTTGAGCTGCCGGCAGGCACGAAGATCCAGCTTATGGCTCCCATAGTCCGGGGAAGAAAAGGCGAATACGTAAAGGAACTTGATGCGGCGAGGAAAAGCGGCTTTGTCCGAGTCCGGATTGACGGAAGCATCTATGACCTTTCGGAAGAGATAAAGCTTGAGAAAAACAAAAAGCATACCATTGAAATAATCGTTGATCGCCTCGTGGTGAAGCCGGAAATGCGTTCCCGCCTTTCGGATTCCCTTGAAACGGTTATGCAGCAAAGCGGCGGACTTGCGGTGGTGAACGTCATTGACGGCGAGGACCTTATGTTTTCCCAGAACTATGCCTGCCCCGACCACGGAGCCGCCATCGACGAGCTTTCGCCGAGAATGTTTTCATTCAACAACCCTTTCGGTGCCTGTGAAAAATGCACCGGTCTCGGAGTTTTTATGCAGGTTGACCCGGACCTTGTTATTCCGAATAAGAATCTTTCCATCCGCGAAGGCGCGATACACGCTTCCGGCTGGTATTATTATGAGGGCGGCATTGCAACCAATTATTACGAAGCCCTTGCAAAGGAATATGACTTTTCCCTTGACGTGCCGGTAAAAGAACTTCCCAAAGAAGTAATCAACGTTCTCCTTTACGGGAGCAAGGGCAAAAAGCTCACCGTGAAACGCGAGAGCAACAGCATGCACGGCTACTTCCAGAGTGAATTTGAGGGAATTATCAACAATATGGAGCGCCGCTTCCGCGAAACGAACAGCGAATGGATAAAGGAGGAAATCGCACTCCAGATGCGTTCCGTCGATTGTCCGGATTGCCACGGCGAACGCCTTAAACCGATTTCACTCGGCGTGACTGTTTGCGGAAAAAATATCAGCGATTTCACGAAGATGTCCGTAAAGGAAGCTCTTGAGTTCGTTGAGAATATGCAGCTCACCGAGCGGGAAAAGATGATTTCCTATCTTATCATCAAGGAGATAAAATCCCGCCTCGGTTTCCTTAAAAACGTAGGGCTCGAATACCTTACCCTTTCAAGGAGCGCGACCACTCTTTCCGGCGGCGAAGCCCAGAGGATCCGACTTGCGACCCAGATAGGTTCTTCGCTTATGGGGGTCCTCTATATCCTCGATGAACCGAGCATCGGTCTGCATCAGCGGGACAACGAAAAGCTCATAGGAACGCTCCATCATCTGCGCGACCTCGGAAATACGGTAATAGTTGTTGAACACGATACGGATACGATGTTTGCCGCCGACCATATAGTGGATATCGGTCCGGGAGCGGGTATCCACGGCGGAAATATCGTTTGTTCCGGAACGGTGGAGGATATTATGAACTGTCCGGAATCCATCACCGGCGCCTATCTTTCCGGAAGAAAGAAAATAGAGATTCCGGAAAAGAGAAGGGAAGGCAACGGAAAGAAAATCACCGTCCGGGGCGCCGCGGAAAATAACCTTAAACACATAGACGTCGATTTTCCCCTCGGCGAATTTATCGTTGTGACGGGAGTTTCCGGTTCCGGAAAAAGCTCGCTCGTAAACGAAATTCTTTATAAAACTCTTGCCCGTGACCTTAACAGAGCGAAATGCATTCCCGGTCACTGCGACGGAATCGACGGAGAGGAATACCTCGATAAGGTTATCTGTATAGACCAGTCGCCCATCGGAAGAACTCCGCGTTCAAACCCGGCGACCTATACGGGCGTTTTTACGGATATCAGAAACCTTTTTGCGGAAACCGCAGAATCCAAGGCAAGGGGATATAACGCCGGACGCTATTCCTTCAACGTGCGGGGAGGAAGATGCGAAGCCTGTGAGGGTGACGGCATAATTGAGATAGAGATGCACTTCCTTCCGAATATTTTCGTCCCCTGCGAAGTATGTAAGGGTAAACGATATAACCGTGAAACCCTCGAGGTGCATTATAAAGGCAGGAATATAAGCGATATTCTCAATATGACCGTTGAGGAAGCGCTTTTGTTCTTTGATAACGTGCCGAAAATCAAAAGGAAAATCCAGGTCCTTCAGGAAGTGGGGCTCGGCTACGTTACCCTCGGTCAGGCGGCGACGACCCTTTCAGGCGGCGAAGCCCAGCGAGTAAAGCTTGCTACGGAGCTTTCAAAGCGTCCGACCGGAAAGACAGTCTATATTCTTGATGAGCCCACTACGGGACTTCATACTGCCGACGTCCATAAGCTCATAGAGGTGCTCCAGAAGCTTGTTGACGGAGGAAACACCGTGATCCTTATAGAACACAACCTTGACGTTATCAAGGTCGCTGATCATATAATTGACCTCGGTCCGGAAGGCGGCGACGGCGGCGGTACCCTCGTTGCGGCAGGAACGCCGGAGGATATCGCGGCCTGTGAAAAATCCTATACCGGACAGTTCCTTAAACCTATACTTGAAAAGAAACTTTGATAAAGCGGAGGACATAAAATGATTCTTTACTGCGGAAGCAAAACCCCCGGTCTTAAAACAATCGAAAACGGCGAAGCAAAGCTTACCGAAAACAAAATGATTGCGGCTTTTTGCCTTGCGGATCCTCTCGAGGAGCCCTGGCACTGGTTCCCCTGCGACTTCGGAAGCGACGGGACGGTTCAGTATAACGAGCTTTATGCCGGCGCTTTCAGGGAATGTTCGGAAGGGAAAAGCGGGTATATCTATACCGTTGAAGCGGAAGAGGAGGACGTCGTTTCCTCCGGAGAGATTTTCGGCGTTTGCCACCCGAAAAAGCCCCTTGAGGTAAAAGACTGCGTTGAGATAACGGAACTTTATGAATGGCTCATGGGTGAGGAGGATATGGGAAGATTCCGCCTTTGCCTCTTTGAACAGAAAACGAGGCAGGAGCTCCTTCTCTGGCAGAATTCGATCCTGCGCTATCTTGCAAAGTATAAAATGATAGAGGATGAAGACTGCGGATATGCAAGATTCATAAAAGAAAAGCTTCCCGCGGCATGGGAAAAATACCGCAAGCTTTGCGGAAAATAAAAATCGGGCTGAAAATGCGGCAAAATCTTTGGTTTTGCCGCATTTTTTTAAAATATTTTAATAAAACTATGTTAAATAAGATGAAAATATGTTATGATAAATTATCAATACATATTAAAAGGAGAGAACTCCCATGGCTGAACAGGCAATTTTCAAAAGCCAGACCTTCGGCGGATTCAACAAAGAAGAAGTCCTTAAATATATCGACAACCTCAACGCGGAACGCACTTCGGAACAGGAAAAATCCGAAAACGAGATAAAAAATCTCGGTACGGAGCTTTCTGAAAAAAGCGAAAAGCTCGAAGAGCTTCAAAGCAAATACGACGAAATCATGGCGGCCTATGAGGAGCTTCGCCAGCATTATCTGATGCTCAAGGAGCACAGTGATAATATCGAGACGGAAAACGGAAAACTTTCCGCAAGGCTCGAAACTTCCGAAAAGGAACTTGCCATAGAGAAGGAACTCAATTCCCAGCTTCGGAATAAGCTTTATTCGGAAGAACAGAAAGCGGAGGAACGCGCAGCCAGGGAAAGACGCCTTACCGCGGCAATCGAAGATGCGGGTGATTCCGCAAAAATGATGCTCGCCAACGCAAAAACCGGTGCTCAAAGCATGGTTGCGGATGCTCAAAAAACCGCGGAGGGCATAAACACCGAAATAGACGAGTTCAGAGCGGAGCTCGAAAAGACGAAGGAATTCATGAAGGATTCTCTTTCCGTGCTCATCCAGCGCCTTGAATATATTGAAAAGAACGCCGAAAACGCGAAAATCGTTTCTGAAAAAAGGAGCTCGTGCTCAAACGATATCCAGAAAAAATACGAGGAGCTTGTTGCGGAAACGGAAATGAAAACGAGCACCCTCAAAAGCCGGTTTTTTCGTTGAGCCGCCAAAAAATCCGGTGATCGCAGACGGAAAAACAGATGGCGGCGGGACGAAAAGCCCTCCACCGCGGCAAACGCAGATAATCAAGCGGCCGGTTACGGCAATACGCCGGAAGCCGAAACGCCAGAGCTTTGCCGATGGGGTGAAGAGCCTGCTCAAAGCGATAAAAAAGATGATGTAGATACTTTCTGACCGGAAAAACTCCGGTCAGAATTTTTAACGGTAAGGAGTTTTATCAGTGGAAAAACTTAAAATATCCTGTCCCTGCCTTCTGGGACTTGAAAGCGTGCTCGCCGGCGAAATGAAACGCATGGGAGCACAGAATATCACCGCGGAGGACGGCCGCGTTACCTTTGAGGGTACTTATGAAGATGCCGCCGCCGCGAACCTTCGCCTTCGCACGGCGGAAAGAGTTCAGATAATCGTTGCGGAATTCGAGGCAAGAAGCTATGAGGAGCTTTTCCAGGGAACCCTCGCGGCGCCATGGGAAGAATTCATCGGAAGAAAGGATGCTTTCCCCGTAAAGGGAAGAACGGTCCGCAGCCAGCTTTACAGCATGTCGGACTGCCAGTCTATAATAAAGAAAGCTGTCTGCAAACGTCTCGAAAGCGTCTATCACCAGAGTTGGTTTGATGAAACCGGCTCCACCATTCAGATTCAGTTCATGATTCTCAAGGATAAGGTGAAGCTGATGCTCGATACTTCCGGCACGGGACTTCATAAGCGCGGTTACCGCAAAAATTCCGTTGCGGCGCCCATTAAGGAAACCATTGCCGCGGGCATCGCCGATCTTGCCCACATCTATCCGGACAGTGTTGTTTGCGACCCGATGTGCGGTTCCGGCACTCTTCTTATCGAATCCGCGCTGAAGGCTCTCAATATCGCACCGGGGCTCAACCGCCATTTTGCCGCGGAACAATGGGGCTGCTGGCCTTCCGAAACTTGGCAGCACCAGAGGAGCGCCTGCCTTGACGAGATACGCCACGACACCACTTTCGTCGGATACGGTTCCGATATCGACCCGGAGGCGATCCGTCTTTCCATCGAAAACGCGAACAACGCCGGAGTTGGTTCAAAGCTCCATTTTGAACAGCGCAACATGAAGGATTTCGTATTCCCGGAGGCGGAAAAGAAGCTCATAGTGCTTTGCAACCCGCCATATGGAGAAAGACTTCTTGACATCAAGGAAGCGGAAGAGCTTTACCGGGCTCTCGGAAAGGTTCTCGTTATGGACGAGGGCAGAAGCTTTTCCATAATTTCGCCCCACGAGGAATTTGAAAGCCTTTTCGGAAAGAAAGCGGATAAGCGCAGAAAACTCTATAACGGCATGATCAAATGCCAGCTTTATATGTATTACAAATGATGAAAAACTAAAGCAAAACCCTTTATATCCCACTTTACGGAAAGGCTCTTGTCAGCAGAAAAAATATTATCCTTCGGGATAAAAAAGCCGAGGAAATTTGGGAAAAGGAAAAATTTCCGCTTGGCGGAAAAAGCCGTTCAAGATGGCTTGCCTATTTTATGGGGATGCGTGCCGCGGTTATTGATGAATGGCTTTCAAAAAAACTTTCCGAAAGACCTGAAAGCGTTGTGCTCCATATCGGCTGCGGGCTTGATTCAAGGATAGAAAGAGTTACCGGAGATTATAAAATCTGGTATGACATCGACCTCCCGGAGGTGATTTCCGTTCGCGGGGAATACTATTCCGAAAACGAAAGATACAAAATGCTCGGTGCTTCCGCAATGGAAAGCGAATGGATTTTTGATGTTGCCGAAGGTGAAAATGCGGTCGTTGTTATGGAAGGCATAAGCATGTATCTTTCAAAAGATGCAGCTGCAAATCTTTTTGCGGTACTTTCGGAAAAATTCCCAAAGGCTGAAATAATCATGGACGTTTATACTTCCCTCGCGGTAAAGGCGACCCGCTATAAAAACCCCATAAAAGACGTTGGCGCCCTTGCTTCCTTCGGGGTTGACGACCCGGCGGTTTTTGAAAGCGGAAGGATAAATTTTTCCGGCGAAGTCTGCATGACTCCGGAAGAAAGAACAAACGAGCTTTCCGGTTTTGAAAAAGCGTTTTTCAGAAAGATGTTCGCCGGAAGCTTTGCGAAAAAGTTCTATAAAATTTATACATATAAAATCGGATAAAAAATCCCCGCCGTTTTTTTGACGGCGGGGATTTTTGTTATTCAGTTATCAACGATTTCGAGAACCGCTTTTGTTACGGCAAGGGCGGTTTTTTGTATGTCGCGCGGATCTATGAGGCTTTCCAGTTCCTTCGGGTTGGAAACAAAGCCCACTTCCAGCATTACCGCAGGGCACATAGTAAGTCGGGTTACGGAATAATAATCCTGAACGGCGCCCTCATTATCGCGGCCGGTGGCGGCGCTTATGTAATCAGTGAGCTTTTGGGCAAATTCCTCGCTGTGGTCAAAATGATAATAGACGTAAGTTCCGCACCAAAGGTTTGCTTTTGCGTTTTCGGCAACGGAGTTTGCGTGGCAGCAGATATAAACGTCGGAATAGGCGTATCTTGCCGGGTCTGTTCTTCCGTAGGTATCGAGCTTCGTGCCGTCGGAAATGAGCATCACTATATTTGCCCCGAGGTTTTCGAGGGATTCGGCGATCATCATCGCGTTTGCGAGGTTTATTTCCGCTTCGTTGACACCGTCTTCGCCGGCGACACTAAGAGCGCCGGGGTCGGGTCCGCCATGACCGGCACAGACCGCCGCGGTTATGCCGGAAAGAGGTTTTCCGGGTTCATCGGAAAGCTTCGGACGGGCCTTCAAAACGACGGAAAAAGTTCCGTTTTCCGGGTCGGTGAAGAAATCCCAGCCCCAGAGAGGGGTTATGGAATAAAAATTCAGCGTTACGCTTCCGTCGCCGTTATCAACGGCGACTATGCGGCGCATCAGCTCCGAATCGAGATTGACGGAGGAAATATTGCTCCATTCTGTGTTATAAAGGGTGAGTGAAAGGGCCTTTTCATAGGTTTTTCCCTCGAATGCGGGAATGTTTTCGCTTTTGAAAGTGAGCTTTTCGTAATTGGAGCCCTTTTCAAATTCCGAAGATGCAACAAAGGCGGTTATATCGGTGTTTCCGGTAACTATTTCCACATGGGCGGGCTTGATGTATCCGCCGCAGGAAATTTCGTACCAGCCGTTTTCGGTGATTCCGAGAACATAGTCGGCGCAGCCGGTGCGAAGGGTTGTTATATAGTCGCCGTTTTCAACGTCGGCTCTTTCGACTCCGGAAAGCTCGGCGTTTGCCCGGACGGCAAAGACCGAATTTTCGCCGACATAATAATATCCGGAGGAGCTTTCGGCGGTTTTGGTGCTCCCGTTATAGCGAAGGGTATAGGTGACCTTGCCGATGAGGGTGGTTTCGTCTTCGGAATATTCGCCGGAAAGGTCGATCTTTGCGGTGAATTTTGCCGGAACGCCCGTATCCGCATAGGCGACCTGCTGGAGGGTCACGGTTTTGCCCGCAATTTCCGCGGTGACTTTTCCGCCGGAAGGACCGACGCAGGAAAGGATAACTTCGGCGGAACCGCCATTGACAACGTATGCCGAGGAAGGCGCGCAGGAAGAAAGGGAAGAGGTGGTTCCGGAACCGCCGGAGCCGCTGCCGCGTTTAAGGGTCACGGAAACGGATTTGCCGCCCTGGGTGAAGGTAAAGGTTTTTCCGCTTTTCGGAACGTCAACCGTTGCGGCGAAAAGTCCGCTTTCGCTGATGCGCTCGACCTCTTCGCCGTTCATATAGAGCTTTTTATCCGGGTCGGAAGTTCCGAAAATGGTATATTGGGCCGTTTCCACCGTAAGGCTTGAACCCGTTGGGCGGGTTATATCGAGCTTTTGTGAAACGGAAAAATCCGCGTAATCATCAAGAACGGTGCTGTCAAAATAATCCGTAAGGAAGCTTGCGCTGTTGTTGCGGTTTTTCATAAGGGCGGAAAAATCCGAAACGCAAAAGCCGGCTTCGTTTATTTTATTGACGAGGTATTGGTTATTGAGTTCAAAGGCTTCGCCGAAAAAATCGCCCTTTGCCACCGGGAGAAGAACCCGCCCGAGGTCATTTACGGTTATTATCTCCGCGCCGGAAAATTCCGCGGAAACTTCGAGAAGATACTGTTCATATCCGTATTCTGAATAACAGGAGAGAAGATTTTCGACGAAAAGGGTTTTGAAATAACCTTTTTCATAATAATATTTTGCTTCTGAAAAGGCGTTTTCATCGCCGAAAGGCAGGAAGAAAGAAAGATTTTCGCTTCCGTGTTTTTCGGAAAGCGAAGCGACCGTTTCTTCGGAAAAACCGCTCTGAAGAATAATTCCGGTTCCGGCGGGGAACTCGAAAAGCAAGGATTCCCCGGCGATCACCCGGAGCGAAAGAGCGCCGGAAACGGCGGAAATTTCGTTATAAAAATCGGCAGAATCGCTTTTGCGAAGGTCGATGACCATGCCGCCGAAGCCTTTTTCGTCAGCGTAAGAAGCTATGTATTCCGCGGAATATTCCCCGTTCGGCGAAACGATGAAAAGCCTTTCCGTCGTTTCGGCGGCATATGATGAAACCGCAAGAACGAGCGAAAACAAAATCGCGGAAATAATTGAAACTATCCTTTTCAAAATTTAAATTCCTCCGGGTCAAAGGTCGGGAGCTCCGGTGCCTTTGGGCGCGGAACTCTTAAAAGCGGGTCGTAATCAAAATTCCGGCAATGAAAGCCTTTATCAACAATGCCTTTTTTTCGGCAAAGGACGTTTTTGCCGTCGGCGGAAAGATAGCCGCCGGCACAGTATTCGCATCTGGGCTCGATTTTCGTATCGAAAAACTTTTTATCAAACATAAACGGTTCCTCCGTTTTATTTTTTCTTTTAATCTATTTTATCACAAGTTATTTCGTTTGACTATGCCCAAAAGCTGTAATTTTATGCCAAATTCGACTTAAAAGCGGTTCTTTTTCGCTTTTCGGCGGAACAAGAGAAAGAAGGAAAAGCGAAGCCATGCAAAGAAGGCTTACCGCCGCCGGCGCGGAAGCGGAAAGAACGGCATCATAGCTTCCGCCCCTGACGGAAAAAGCCGCGGCGGAACCGCCGGAAAACATGAGGAAAAGCCGGAGAATGCCGGCGGTGATGACCGAATGAAAAAAGCGGGAAACGATAAACGGAGCGAGGGGCGTTTTGCTTTCGTCGGTGACGGCCGCAACCTGAAGCATAACCGAAACGCCGGAAAATGAAGCTATGGCGCCTGCGGCGATAACCCCGGTAAAACCTTCGATTTCCGAGCAGGAAAGAACGCCGGCGGTGACCTCGAAAAAGCCGGTGAAAAGAGCCTTCGCCAAAGGATTTCCGGAAACGGAAGAAAAAGCCGCACCGTCATAAATGAGTTCGAGCGCGCCGCAGGCTATGACAATAAAAGCGCACATGCGAAAGCAGCTTTCCGCCGCGGAGATTACGGATTCCGTAATACAGGCGGCGCTGTTTTTCCTCGTGGTGAGCGGTATGTTTTCCGTTTGTTCCGTCGGATATTCCGAAAAAAACGAAAGGCAAAGAGCGATAACAAGAGATGATATGAACTGGGCACAAAAAAGGAGAAAACCGGTTTCAATGCTTCCGAAAACAGCAAAGCCGACAGTACTTATGAGAAAAGGAGGCCCGGCGTTCACGCAAAAGCAAAGCATCCTCGCGGCGGTTTTGCGCCCGATGACGCCTTCGCATACGAGGTCGCCTATACATTTCGCCCCGGCGGGATATCCTCCTATAAAAGAGGCGAGAAGCGCCCCGCCGCAGACCGCCGGAATTTTTAGCAGCTTTGTGACGGGGCGCAGAGCCGCCGCAAAAAAGTCCGCCGCACGGCTTTTGCAGATAAAAACAGAAAGCGCCATAAAAGGAAAAAGCGACGGAATAACGGAATACGAGCAGATATCAAGACCTTTCTTTATGCCTTCCCCAAGTTCGGCGCTTTCAAAAAGGAGCATTATCCCGACGGCAAAAGCCAGAAACGCGGTGAAGAAATTTTGCCTGTTCAAAAAATCATCTCTTTTCAGCAAATATGGAACCCCGCGCACACTTGATAGAGAGAGCGGGATATGATATATTTATCCTATGAAGAAAATTTTTTGATTAGAAAGGGAGGGGCGTTTTTCCTTGAAAAAACTTTTGGCTCTTATTCTTATATTCGTTTTCGTTTTTTCCGGCTGTTCGGAAGGGGAAATCGGGACCGATTATGATTTTTCAAAGACCGCGGAAAAAACAATGGCACATATCATCGAGGAAGCCCCTAATCCGGGTCACAGCCATCTCAACGGCGAATGGTCCGTGATAGTTGCCGCAAGGTACGGCGCGAAGGTTCCCGAAGGCTGGTATGATACGTATTATATAAACCTCTGCAACACCCTTGTTGAAAACGGCGGTGTCCTCAGCACAACGAAGCACGGCGATTATTCAAGGGCGGTCATGACCCTTACCGCCATCGGCAGGGACGTTACAAACGTTGCGGGCTATAACCTTCTTGAAAGCTACGCGGATTATGATTTTGTTACGAAGCAGGGTATTTCCGGAGTGATTTATGCCCTTATTTCCATAGACAGCGCCGGATACGAGATTCCCGAAGGCAATGTTAGCCGGGAGAATCTTATTGAATATATCCTCGAAGCGGAATATGAAGTCGGCGGTTGGGCGCTGATGGGCGATGAACCGGACGTTGACATAACCGCCGGAGTGATTCAGGCGCTTGCGCCATATTACGGTGAAGATGAAAGAATAACCGCCGCAGTTGAAAGGGCGGTCGCCTATCTTTCAAAGGTGCAAAAACCGGACGGCGGATTTTTCGCATGGGAAGGCGAAAACGTCCAAAGCGCCGCCCAGGTGGTCATTGCCCTGACCTCCATCGGAATCGATATCCGCACCGATGAAAGGTTTATCAAGGAGGACGGCTGGATAGGCTCGTATATGATGCAGTATTACCTCGGCGGCGGAGCTTTTTGCCATACCCTCGGAATGGGCGGCGACGCCATGGCCACCGACCAGTGCATGCAGGCTTTTACCGCGCTGGAGCTTTTTGAAAACGGCGAAGGCCGATTCTATGATTTTACGGATATAAACTGAAAAGTTTTTGCTGCCTTCCCTTGGGGGAAGGTGGATTCGCCGCTTTGCGGCGAAGACGGATGAGGGCAAAATAAAAAAAGCCAAGCTGCAATTTGCAGTTTGGCTTTTATCGTTTATCAGAATGCTTTACCCAAGCCAGTGCTGATAATATGCAATAATCCCCAAGACACCACCAGCACCAAGACCAGCTAAAGCTGCGAACAAGATGTGGATTTTTTCCTTTGCAGACAACTGCTTTTGGATTTCTTTGTTCTGTTCCATGTGTAATCTCCTTTCATCTGTGATGAAATAATTGTAAACGAAAGGGGGAAACAATCACACATCTGCACTGTGGAATTTAGTCTGCGCATCGTAGAACGGCCTACTTTATCCAAGCCAACCGAAATTATATGCCAAAATTCCTAATATGGCTCCAACGGAAGCTGTAAGAGCTATTATAGCTCTTTCCTTTTTTTGTTCCGGAGTAAGTTCTTTTCGTGAAGAGCAATCTTTAGGCTCATCCGAATTTGTGTTTGATTTCAGTTTGTTCAATCTGCCATTTAAAAGTTCATCTACTGAAATTTCCAACGCTTCAGCGAGAACGGGCAAGTTGGATATATCAGGGCTTCCCGATCCTGATTCCCACTTTGAAATAGTCTTATTTGAAAGATTCAATTTATCTGCCAGTTGCTGCTGCGTTAAACCTTGTTTCTTTCTTAACTCGGCAATTAGCCTTCCGGTTTGTAAGTTGTCCATTTTACACTCCAAGTTGAATTAATCGGTCTATTTGTTTCCACATTATTATATGAAAGCAAATCATTCAAGAACAGGGACAGCATCCGAGTTGCTGTCCCTGTAACAGTTTTGTGAATCTATCTGTTTTGCAGGTGTATTCTTGCCTTATTATAATTTTGAAAGCCAGTTTTTTACATAGGAACGGTATTCCTCATCGTTTTGGCTGAATTCAAGAAAATAGGGGTATATCTGCGCCATATAAAAGCGCACGGCAGAGATATCATATTCGCCGCATTTGCCGTATCCGGCAAGGAAAGCGTTTGTTTCCTCGTCGGTTTTGAGGAATTTCTGCCCCGGGCGGCGGATAAGCGCCCATGCTATGTCAAAATCGCGGTTTCCGATGCCGGAAAGCTCAAAATCGAGTATCCCGCTGATGTGACCGTCTTTCCAAAGAATATTGGCGTAGTGAAAATCGCCGTGGCAAAAGCATTTTGCGGCTTTTTTCGGGGGAGCCGAATAAAAACCGACGAGATATGAAAGCCCAAGCTTTTCGAGCATTTCAAGGGAGGGAATGCTGAAAAAGCGCCTTTCGGCAACCGGAGCCGCATCAATCGAAAGGCTGTGAAGCTTTGCAAGGGTTTCGCCGTATTCTTCCATATAGGAAAGAGAGGCGAGATCTTCGTTTTCGCCGACTATCACGGAAAGCCTTTCGCCGGGAAGCTCGGCGGTTACAGAAAAAGGCTTTTCGCCGAGACCGTAATCAATCAGCCGCGGCAGGTGGGGAAAATCAATTTTCCCAAGAAGGGAAATTTCGTTTTCGATATCCGCACCTTTTTGTCTTGCGGCCTTTACGAAGGCGGTTATTTCATTGCCGTCAAAAAGCCCTTTCATGCGGAAAACGTCGTTTCCGGCATGGGGATAGCCGAGTATCTCGGTGGGTGTGAATTTTTTATAATCAAGAGAAAAAGGGTCGCAGGTTTCGCGCCATTTTTCGGGATAGATATCTGCCATTTTATTTCTTCTTCCGGGGATTGGGGTTCTTCGGGCGTTTTTTCTTTACGGAATAACCCATCTGACCGATTTTTTTGCCCTGGGCGAAGTATTCGCCGTGGGAATAGAACATAATGCCCGCTTTGCGAAGGTCGAGTTTACCGTCTTCCTCGATGTATTTGTCGTCAACGTCAACGGCAACGATTTCTGCGATGAACATATCGTGGCTGCCGAGGTGCTTTACTTCGGTGACTTTGCATTCAAGGGAAATGGGGCTTTGGGCAATAAGCGGAGCGCTTACCTGCGATGCGGGAAGAGCGGTGAGCTTCATTTCCGCGAATTTATCGGTATCCTTGCCGGAGCGCACGCCGCAAAAATCCGCTGCGCGGACGAGCGAATCGGTGGTCACGTTGATAACGAATTCGCCGCTTTCGGCAATAATGTGGTGGCTCCATCTTTCGGGACGGATCGAAACATAGGTCATTGCGGGGCTGGAGTTGATAATACCGGTCCAGGCAACGGTGAGCACGTTGGGTTCTTCGAGGGTGCCGCAGGTAACGAGCGCCGCAGGAAGAGGGGAGAGAAGGGTGGAAGGTTTCCAAACTTGTTTAGCCATATTTTCCTCCGGAAATTTAATAATATATTTTATTATATCATTTTCATAATAATGCCGTCAATGTTTTGAACAAAGCACTTTTTACTGTAGTGCGGGGGTGCTCCCGCCGAAAACTATAATCTTTTAAGATAATCTTCTGCCTGTTTCCGGTTTCTGAAAACGATTACCTCTGGTTTATACTTTTCGAGAAGGGCTTTGGTTTTTGGGCGGTTCTTTTTATTGAAGCGCAAAACTGCTTTATAAAAATCAAAATCGAATTTTTCGGGACAGTTTCCTCCCATGTCATCCCTTGTTCTGCCATAGTTTTTTATGACCCTTTCGGTAACTCCGAGAAGGCAGGCGGCAGTAGGAAAATCAAAATAAAAAACGGTGTCGCAAAATGAAAGGCGCCTTTCAAGGGTGTGCTCATAGTTTCCGTCGATTATCCATTCATTCTTTTTAAGTTCTTCGTCAAGCAGAGGATAAAATTCTTCGCGAGAGATATATTCCCAGTTGCTGCGCCACCAAATTTTATCAAGATGTACAAGGGGCAAACCGGTTTTTTTGGCAAGTTTTTTTGAAAAAGTGCTTTTGCCGCTTCCGTTGCCGCCGATTACAAGAATTCTTCTCATAAAACCTCCAAAAGACCTTCACCTCAAGGGGGAAGGCTTTGAATTTATTATACCAAAGACGAAGACGCAATAAAACCCTTTTTTTACCTCGGATTTGCTTTTATTTTCAGGAAAAAATATATTCCGGGTGAAGAAAATGGAAAAAATAAAAAAGAACGGCGGCATCTTCCTTTTCGGTGCCGCCGGATATTATCTGCTGGAAGTGCTCTGGCGCGGATACAGCCATTGGAGTATGGCCGCCGCCGGCGGAATTTCGCTTTTGCTTTTGATAAAAACCTTCGGGAAGCTGAAAAACGCGCCGCACTATTTCAAAGCGATTATCGGCGGCGGAATAATCACCGGGGTGGAATTTGTCTTCGGTATAATTTTTAATCTTTTTCTCGGAATGAAGGTTTGGGATTATTCCGCGGTGCCGGGGAATATCCTCGGTCAGATTTGCCCGGAATACAGCGTTCTTTGGTGCGGGATCAGCTTTATTGTTTCGATTTTTGAAAAAATCCTCTCCGCAGGAAAAATCAGTATTCCGAAAAAAGCGCTGCCATAATTTTTTCGGAATAGAAACAAAGCATCGGTCAAAAATAATGCCGAGGTGAAAAAAGATGAGCAGTAACAGAGAGAAACTTAAAAATCAGGGCGGACCGATGTTTGAAAACGACCGTAAAAAGGTCAGACCCTTCGGAACCTTCGAGCCTATGCAGCAGGAACGCATCATCACGCATATGAATACCATTGGTTCCAGAAGCGAGATGCGCCGGCTCGATGCGTCCCTTCGTGACCCGGAAACCGGCATGATAAATACCCCTTGATTCCGGGAAGAAAGTTTCCGGCGGGAAAGCGGAGTTTTCGGTGCTTTTCCGCTTACATATTAACGGCGGCCGCCCCCGATGAATAGAATGAATTACGGAGGGAGGAGATACATAATGCCTGATCTTGAAGGTATGCCCTGCTGGTTTCTCGGGGCGAATGCCCCGAAGGGCTATTGTTCAAAATTTGACCAGCTTTTTACCGCCGCGCCAAAAGGCCGATGCTTCCTTTTGAAAGGAGGCCCCGGAACCGGAAAATCCACGGTGCTCAAAAAAACGGCGGCGGTGCTCAAAGAAAAAGGGATAAGCGCGGAGCTTATTTACTGCACCGCGGATACGGATTCACTTGACGCGGTGATAACCGCCGACGGTAAATTTGCGGTGCTTGATGCGACCCTGCCCCATGCGGTCGAACCGAAATATCCCGGAGCTTATGAAACGACGGTTTCCCTTTGCGATTGCTGGGAAGAAGGAATTATCCGCGAGCATGGGGAAAAGGCTGCGGAGCTTTTTGATGCCAACCGCCGAATGCATGAAGAAGCGCGCCGCTATATTTCCGCCGCCGCAAGCCTTCTTGATGAGGCGGCGAAGCTCGGAATGGAGGCGGTATATCAGGAAAAAACCGCGAAAACGGCAATTCGCATCTGCATGAGGGAATTCGGCAAAAAAATCCGCCGCCAGCCGGCAGAAAAACAGCGTTTTTTAAGTGCCGTCACGGATAAAGGCGTATATTTTTTAAACCAAACGCCGAAGATTCTCTGCGAAAGGATTTACGTTGTTGATGACGACTGCGGTGCGGCTTCGCGGATATTTATGAGCACGGTACGCAAAGCGGCTCTCGAGCACGGACTTGATATCATTACCTGCCGATGCCCGATTTTTCCAACGGAAAAAATAGAACACATATTTATTCCGTCGCTGCGCCTCGGTTTCATGACGGAAAACCGCCGCCATAAAATCGAAGCGATGCCATACCGGATAATTCACGCCCGGAGATTTACGGACGGGAAGGAATATGCGAAGCATAAGCTCCGGATAAGGTTTGCCCTCCGGGCGGCGTCACAGCTTATAAATGAGGCGGCGAACTGCATGAAGGAGGCGAAAATTATCCATGATGAGCTGGAAGCGATTTATATCCCTGCTATGGATTTTTCGCTGGTGGATAAAAAACTGAATGCCATAATCGAAGCGGCAAACGAATAACCCGGCCGGAAAAGACAATATTAAAATATGTAAGAATTTGAAAAGAGAGGTAAGCCATGTTTAAATTTTCCGGTTTTTCGCCAAGGGCGAATGCGGTCATCAATACTGCCATGGGCGAAGCTTCGCTTCTCGGGCATTGCTTCGTCGGAACGGAGCATCTTCTTTGGGGAATGCTGCGGGAAGGAGGCTGCTGTGAATTCAGAAGCATAACCGATTGCGGCATAGACAGCGAAAAGGTTATGGAGCGTCTGCTTGAAAATATCGGAAGGGGAACGCGCTCGAATCTTTCTCCGGCGGATTTTTCGCCCCTTTGCAGAAAAATACTGGAAAACGCCCTTGCGGAAGCAAAGCGAAATTCCGCGGCGGCGGAAATTTCGACCGTTATGGCGGCGATGCTTCGGGAATCGGACTGCAGCGGGGTGAAGTATCTTGTGGAATTCGGCTGTGACATCAACGCGCTTTTTCGCGAGGTCAGCACGCCTTTTGCGGCGGATATTCAGTTGAGGGATAAACAGCAGAAGGTAAAAACTCCGAGCCTTGATAAATACAGCCGGGATCTGACCCGCCTTGCGAAGGAAAACACCTTCGATCCGGTTATCGGAAGGGAAAAAGAAATATCCCGGGTGATACAGATCCTTTCGCGCAGGACAAAAAACAATCCCTGCCTTATCGGCGATGCGGGAGTCGGAAAGACTGCCATTGCCGAGGGCCTTGCCAGAAGAATAGCTGTCGGGGACGTTCCGGAAAATCTTCGGAACAAGCGCCTTTGTTCCCTTGATCTCTCGCTGATGATAGCCGGAACCAAATACAGAGGAGATTTCGAGGAGAGAATAAAGTCCGTTATAGACGAAGTTATAAAGGCAAGTAATATAATCCTGTTTATAGACGAGGTGCATAATCTGGTCGGAGCGGGCGCCGCAGAGGGCGCGATAGACGCTTCAAACATTCTGAAGCCCCAGCTTGCCAGGGGTGAATTTCAGCTTATCGGAGCGACCACAGCGGAAGAATACAGGAGGCATATACAGAAGGAAGCCGCGTTGGAACGCCGTTTTCAAAGCGTCCTCGTGGAGGAGCCGAACAGGGAAACTGCGGTGGAGATCCTTCGGGGACTTAAAAGCCGCTATGAAAACTTCCATAAAATCGTGATTTCCGATGAGGCGGTCGAAGCGGCGGTGCGCTTTTCCGTAAGGTATCTTCCGGAAAGGCGTCTTCCGGATAAGGCTATCGACCTTATAGACGAGGCGTGTTCCGGAAAGACCATGGAAAATTTCTGTTCCCGGGAAAACTTCGGGCTTTCGGTAACGGCGCAGGATATAGCGAAGGTGGTTTCCGCTGCGACAGGCATAAGCGTCGGCAAGATTACGGAGGACGAAAGCCGGCGGCTGCTCACACTTGAAGAAGAGCTGCACGGGCGTGTTGCCGGTCAGGAAAAAGCCGTTCACGCGGTGGCAAAAGCAATTCGCAGAAATCGCGCAGGGCTTCGCGATCCCCACAGACCCATCGGTATATTCCTTTTTACAGGTCCTGCGGGAGTCGGCAAAACGGAACTTTCAAAAGCCCTTGCGGAAACGCTTTTCAGCGACGAAAAGGCGATGATACGCTTTGATATGTCCGAATATTCGGATAAGGCTTCGGTAACGAAGCTGATCGGCTCTCCGCCGGGATATATCGGATATGACGACGGAGGAAAGCTTACGGAAGCGGTTCGCAGAAGACCGTATTCGGTGGTGCTTTTTGATGAGATAGAAAAGGCGGACCCGGGAGTTTATAATCTTTTCCTTCAGCTTATGGATGACGGCGTGCTTACGGATTCACACGGGATTAAGGTGGATTTCACAAACTGCGTGGTGATAATGACCTCGAATATAGGCGCGGAATTCATCGGGAAGGGAAGCGGGCTCGGCTTCGGCTTTTTTACCGAGGAGAGCAAAAACGAATTCAACGGAAAGGCGGTTTTCGGCGAGATGAAGAAAGTTTTTCGCCCGGAGTTTATCAACCGCATTGACGAAACCATTGTTTTCGAGCGCCTCGATAAGGCCGCCGCAAAGAGCATTGCGAAAAAATACTACGGCGATTTGCAAAAGCGCCTTTCCGATACGGGCATCGAAGCGGAATTTCCCGAAGCGGCGCTCGAAAACGCGGTGAAAAACGGCTTTTCGCCGGATCAGGGCGCAAGACCCCTTCAAAGATATATCCGGGAAGCGGCGGAGGACCCTATTTCGGAAATGCTCCTTTCCGGAGAAATCGCCTTCGGCGACAGCATAACCTGCGGAGAAAACGAAGAAGGCAAACTCTTTTTCAAAAAGACGGAAACAACTTTTGTATAAACCTCCCCTTGAGGGGAGGTGGTTTCGCCCAAAGGGCGAAACCGAAAGGGTGTTGAGAACAGATTTGTTATCTTGAAAAACAAAAATCCCCTCTGCCTGTTTTCGGACAGAGGGGGTTTTTTATGAATCATTTTACCGTAATTGCTTCAATTTCGATGGAAACGCCTTTCGGCAGAGCCGCCACCTGAACGCAGCTTCTTGCGGGATAAGGTTCGGAGAAGAATTCCGAATAAACGGCGTTTATTGCGCCGAACTGCGCCATATCGGTGATGAAAACGGTGGTTTTGATAACCTTATCAAGGCTGCTGCCGCCGGCTTCGATCACCGCCTTGAGGTTGAGAAGCGCCTGCCTTGCCTGTTCGGAAATATCTTCGCTTACGCTGCCATCAGGAGCGACAGGAATCTGTCCGCTGGTGAAAATCATATTGCCAAGGTCGATTGCCTGTGAATAAGGACCGATGGCGGCAGGTGCTTTGTCGGTATGAATACGGGATTTTTCCATGTTTTATAACCTCCGTTTTGTCTGAATTTATAAAAACAGCATAGCACAAAATTTTGCATTTTTCAATTCATAACAAGCTTTTGTTGACAAAGTTGCAGAACAGGGTATAGTATAAATATATGGCAAAAATCAGATTTGAAAGGAGGACCGCCGCATGAAAAAGATGATTTTTTTCGGCCAGCACGGTTTTGAGGATATCGGAATAACGCCCTTTGAAACCTGCGGCATAAGCTGCCTTCTGATGGCGAAGAATTATTTCGGCGTTGATTTTCCGACAAAAAGCAAGGAAAAAAGCCTGTATCTGAAATATCGCTCAAAAGCAGCGAAAAAGGGTGTTCTCGGTTCAGCCATAGCTTATCTTCTTTCAAAGGAAAAACTCGGCGTAAAGCTTATTCATTCTTCTGGAAAACTTTTGGAAAACCGCGAATATTATTATCCGCAGGAACAATACGAAGAAATCCTTGCGGAACATAAAAAATATATTAAAATGGCAAATGGAGCCTTTTCGGTGGAAATCGACACGGATATCACCTGCAAAACCCTTGCGGCGGAAATTGAAAATGGCCGTCTGCTGATAATGCAGACTTTCATCGAAGGCAACGCCGATGGAATACACGATAGAGTAATGCACTGGATACTGCTCTATGACTTTGAAAACGGAGTTTTCAAAGCCTGTGACCCGCTTTCAGGAAAGACGACTTTTACGAAGGAAGAATTGGCGGGATATATGGAAACGCCTTTCGGAAAAACATATATTTCCATTTGGGAAAAGTAAAAAAAGAACCGCTTTTGCGGTCCTTTTTCCTTTTGTGCAACACGAAATGCAACACGACAGCCAAAAAATGGCTTAAATACTGGAGCAGGTAACGGGAATCGAACCCGCCTCTGTGGCTTGGGAAGCGACCATTCTACCGATGAACTATACCTGCGTTTGCCTAAATATTATGATTCATTTGCCGGAAAAAGTCAAGTTATATTCTGTCGATTGACATATTTTTTTTATTGGAGTAAAATCAAAGAAAAAACGGCGGGTGAAAGCAATGAGGAAGAACATCATCATAATCGGTCACGTTGACCACGGAAAAACAACCTTTGTCAAGGCACTTGACAGGCTGATCAATCCGGAACCGAAATATAATTTCTCTTCCGACGAGACTTCGTACAGTATCAGTTACAGAATCGGCGAAGACAGCTATACGGTTTTTGATTACGGCGGCCACCACCAGTATGTCGAAAGCCTTGGCAAAAATGACGAATGGGCGGCGATACTTGTTTGTGCCGCAACGGACGGCCCCATGGGAGAAACGAGAAAGCATATCGAACTTTGCCGCGAAAGGGGCATCGAAAGAATCGCTGTCTTTTTCAATAAATGCGATATGGTCGATGACGACGACCTCGTTGATATGATAGAATGGGATATCGACGATATTCTCGATGAAAACGGTTTTTCGACCGATTGCCCGAAATTAAGAGCCAGCGCCAAAAAAGCCCTTGATTGGGGTTCGGAAGAGGACAAAAAAGCGTTTTTCCGCTTTCTTACAGAAATACATAATATGTAACCGGATAAATACCCGCTTCAAGCGGGTATTTTTTGTGTGCAAAAAGGTAAAAATGCACATTTTTATGTTAAATTATTGATAAGAATGTGCGAGTGTTGTATGATTTAATCATAGAAAGAAGGCGGTTTTATGTCTGGAAAATATAAAGAAATCTCCGAACAGACAAGACAAAATTTCATCGATGCTTTCTGGCAGCTTTATGAAAAGAAGGATATCAATAAAATAAGAGTGCAGGAAATCTGTGACATAGCCGGCTACCACAGGAACACATTTTATCATTATTTTGCAGATGTTTACGCGGTGCTTGATTATGTCGAGGATAAAATAATTGATGAACTTATAGAAAATTCAGATGAGGGAATGGTTTTTTATGAAAATGGCGATGCTGCAAGAAAATTTGCGAAAGTTTACAAGGAAAACGAAAAATATCTGAAACTTCTGGTTTTAGACGAGAAAAGAAACCGCTTTCTGACAAAAATGAGCAGAAGACTTAAAAAGATAAACAAAAGAATTGTTTATTTCAGCGATAATGAAAAAGAAAACGAATATATCCATGAATATAAACTTATGGGTTCAATCGCGATGATAATGTTTTATTTTGGAGAAGGAGAAGAACTTGACCTTGAAGATGTGTTGAACATAGTTCTTGAACTTGACGGAACAGGAAAATGGCCGATGAAAAGGGTCGTGAAAAAGTAAACAAAAATACTGTTTTGCACATTGAATAGAAGTTAAGATAAAAGTATCATAAAATCAATAAAGCAATTGTGTTTGCGCACGTAAAGAAAGGAATTTGATTTTATGAAAGGCTGGCTTTTTACCAAAACCCACGATCCCCTCGTACTTATTGAGAAACCGGACCCTGTTGCAGGACCCAAACAGGTTGTCGTTGACATCAAAGCTTCCGGACTTTGCCATTCCGACGTTTCCGCAATGGAACACGAGTCATGGATGGGACTTGTAAGAGGGGCACCTCTTATTCTCGGTCATGAATGTGCGGGCGTTGTTGAATCCATCGGTGAGGAAGTAACTTCCGTGAAACCCGGCGACAGAGTCGGAGTATATCTTTTCTCCGACAGAGCAAACAATGAATCCATTGGATACACCCGCGACGGCGGTTATGCGACCAAGATTCTCATCGAAGAGGCACAGTGCGTTCCTATGCCCGACGAAGTGACCTTTGCCCAGGGCGCTGCCGCAACCGATGCAGGACAGACTTCCTATCATGCGATTTTTACTGTCGGCGGAGCAAAACCCGGAATGAAAGTCGGTATCATCGGAATCGGCGGTCTTGGTCAGTTTGCCCTTGGCATGGCACTTGCAAAGGGCGTTGACTGCTATGCTGTCGATGTAAACCCGGAAGCAAGAGAGCTTGCCAAAGAAATGGGCTGCGAGCATGTTTATGAAAATGTTCTCGACCTTGCGGAAGTTGCTCCGGAACTTATCGTTGACTATGCAGGATTCAGCACTACTACCAGTGATGCTATCAGAGCTGTGGGTTACAGTGGCAAAGTTGTTCTTGTCGGCATGGCGAAGGACGATGTTCTTATTAAAGACGCAACCGCTCTTGACGGTCTTATCATCAAAGAGGTCAAACTTATGGGTTCCTGCGGCGGATTTGCTTCCGACGTTGCGGGCGTTTATGATATTTTCAAAACCGGCAAATTTAACCCCCAGCTTACAACCATTCCCTTCGAGGATATTGACAAAGGCCTTGAAATGCTCAAACGCGGCGAAGTCAAAGGTCGCCTTGTCGCAATTCAGGATTGATTTTAAAACTGATCCACACATGGACAAATACCCCCAAACAAAAAAGAAAAGCCGGCAAATGCCGGCTTTTCTTTTTTAATAAAATCTTAAATTGACAAAAAGCCATGGCGGGTATATTCTTATTATTATAATAATCCCTTCATGGAGGACTTGGAAAAATGAAAAGCATCACCCTCGGTTCCACCGGCATAGTTACTCCCCAAAACGCCTTCGGCGCTCTG
>CAZOOL010000010.1:0-22594 GCA_964581405.1 uncultured Oscillospiraceae bacterium
TTTGCATTTCCCTGCGATATGTAGTATAATGCAAAGGTAAACGGGATTTTTTCCCAATGCGAATATTTTTTACGGAGGTTTTGAAATGGCAGAACAGAAAATTTTGAAACGAAGCGAAGTTCCGGAAGAATTCACCTGGAACCTTAAAGATATTTTTGAAAGCGACGAGGCTTGGCTTGCGGAATACGAAGCACTTAAAGAATACCCCGCAAAGGTTGCCGTTTATCAGGGCAAGCTCGGCGAATCCGCAAAGACCCTTCTCGATTTCTGGAAGCTCGACGACGAAATCACCGTCCGTATCCATAAGCTCCACGGATATGCAAGCTGCCACGGCGACGAGGATATGGGCAACGCAACCTATCAGGATTTCCGCGGAAAAGCAATGAGCGTTATCGTTGCAATTTCTTCCGCAAGCGCTTTTGCAACCCCCGAAATCATGGCTATCCCCGAAGAAACCCTCAACGGATTTTATGAGGAATGCCCCGAGCTTGAAACTTATCGCCGCAATATTTACCGCATCAGAAGAAAGGCCGCGCACATCCTTACCAAAGAGGAAGAGGCGCTTCTTGCTGCCGCAGGCGAAATGGCCGATTATTCCGACAAAATCGGAAGCACCCTCCGCAACACCGAGCTTAAATTCCCGGAAGTAACCGACGGCGAAGGAAACAGCCACGTTCTTACCAACGGCACTTTCGTTCTTCTTGAGGAAAGCGCAGACCGTGAGCTTCGCAAAAACACCTTTGAAACCTATTACAACCACATCGGCGATTTCAAAAACACCATCGCAATGACCCTTGACGGCGAATTCAAACAGCGCAACTTCTTTGCGAAAGCAAGAAAATACAACAACACCCTTGAAGCCGCTCTCGACCGCACCGAAGTTCCCACTGAGGTTTATACCAACCTTATCGAAACCGTTCACAACAACCTCGATAAAATGTACCGCTACGTTGCTCTCCGCAAAAAAATGCTCGGCGTAGATGAACTTCATATGTACGACGTATATACCCCCATCGTTGCGGATGCCGCTTCCACCATCAGCTTTGAACAGGCGAAAGAAACCGTTCTCGAAGCTCTTGCGGTTCTCGGCGAAGATTACACCGATATCCTTAAAGAAGGTTTTAACAACCGCTGGATCGACGTTTATGAAAACGAAGGCAAACGCGGCGGCGCATATTCCTCCGGCAGCAGCGTTCCGCACCCCTACGTTCTCCTCAACCACAAGGATAACCTCGACAGTATGTTCACCCTTGCACACGAGATGGGTCACGCACTCCACAGCTATCACAGCACCAAATATCAGCCGGTAAACACTTCCGGATATGTCATTTTTGTTGCTGAAGTTGCTTCTACCTGCAACGAAGTTCTTCTTATGCGCCACCTTCTCGGCAAGACCACCGATAAGCACGAAAGAGCGTATCTCATCAACCATTTCCTTGATTCTTTCAAGGGCACCGTTTACCGCCAGACCATGTTTGCCGAATTCGAGCTTGAAATGGGCAAAATGTCCGAAAGCGGAATGTCCCTTACTGCCGAGGCTCTTTCCAAGAAGTATCACGAGCTCAATAAACTCTATTTCGGACCCGATATGGTTTCCGATGAAGGCATTGCGTACGAATGGGCAAGGATTCCGCACTTCTTCTATAACTACTACGTATTCCAGTACGCGACCGGCTTCTCCGCCGCGGTTGCCATCGCAAACAGAATCCTTGAGGAAGGCGAAGAAGCCGTCAAGGATTACAAGAAATTCCTTTCCGGCGGCGGCAGCACCGACCCGATCTCTCTTCTCAAGATTGCCGGCGTTGATATGAGCAGCCCCGAACCCGTAAACTCCGCGCTCAAGCTTTTCGGCGAGCTTATAGACGAAATGGAACAGCTTGTATAAAAAGCCTTTCTGCCGAATTAAACGGCGGGGAACGACCTTCGACCGTTTTGAAACGGAAAACAATAACCGAAGCAGGAGCTTTTTTGCTCCTGCTTTTCTTTGTTTGTTGAAAAAAGAAACCGCTGTCATTAAATTGCCCGAAAAAGGGCTTTTTTTATGTGATTATTTTATGATTTGGCAATATTGAGAAACGGGGTATTTTGTGCTATAATTTTTGTTGGATATGAAACAAAAAGGAGTGAGAACCATAGAAGAACAAAAGAAAAAAAGCATTTTCCGATATCTTGGAAGCAGCTTCAAAGGCTACGGCGCATGGACGGCCCTTGCGGTGTTTTTCGGCTGTGCAGAGGTAATGCTGGAAGTGCTTATACCGATGCTTATGTCGGTTATAGTTGACGGCGGACTTTACCGCGAAGAAAATTTCATGCTTCGGGAATTCTTTTCCCAGGAGCTTATTGACGACAGGAACCGTTTCGTAATAACCGTCGGGCTCATAATGGTGATTGTTGCGATACTTTCGATGATGTGCGGACTTCTTGCGGCGCGTTTTTCCGCCGTTGCAAGCCAGGGCTTTGCGAAGAATCTTCGCTTTTCGCTTTTTGATAAGATACAGAGCTTTTCCTTTGCGAACATCGACCATTTTTCAACCCCGAGCCTTATCACAAGGGCGACCACGGACGTAAACACCATGCGTATGACCATGCAGCAGTTTTTGCGAACCCTCATGCGTTCGCCCATAATGATGGTTATGGCAACGGTGATGGCATTCGCCATAGCGCCGCATCTTGCGCTGGTTTTCCTCATCTGCATACCTTTTCTTGCGGTGCTCCTTGTTATTCTTATGAAAATCGGTCAGCCGAGGTTCAAAAGAATGCTCCGCAAGATGGACTCCATGAACAAAGCCGTTCAGGAAAACCTTGTGAGCAGCAGGGTAGTAAAGGCGTATGTCCGCGGGGATTATGAATCAAAAAGATTCCGCGAAACGGCGGAAGACCTTCGGGACGCCCAGATTTCTTCCTCGAAGCTTTTCACCCTCACCGGACCTATTCAGATGATGATAATGTGGGGCTGTACCCTCGTTATCCTTTTCCTCGGCGGAAGGGAAATAATCTTTGAGAAAACAGGGCTTCTCACCGGCGAGCTTGTAAGCATGGTTTCATATACGACCCAGGCGGTAAGCTCCCTTACGATGCTTTCATGGCTCGTTATGTCCATGTCAAGAGCCCAGGCTTCACTTGTGAGAATAAACGAAGTTCTGGATGAAACCGTTGATATCGCTGACGGCGCTTCCGATGAGAGCGTTGCGGACGGAAGTGTCGATTTTGAGGACGTATGCTTCAGCTATACCGGAAATCCGGAAAAACTCGAGCTTTCCCATATCAACCTTCATATAAAAAGCGGCGAGACTATGGGCGTTATCGGCGGCACAGGAGAAGGCAAATCCACCCTCGTAAACCTTATTCCGCGTTTTTATGATGCCATTTCCGGAAGCGTTAAGGTCGGCGGAATCGACGTGCGCGATTATAAGCTCGAAAAACTCCGCGACGGAGTTTCAATGGTGCTCCAGAACGGTTCGCTTTTCAGCGGGACCATTGCCCAGAACCTTCGGTGGGGAGACCCGAACGCCACGGAGGAACAGATGAAAGAGGCCTGCTGTATAGCCTGTGCCGATGAATTTATTGATAAATTCCCGGAGGGATATGAAACCGTTCTTGAACAGGACGGCGCGAATCTTTCCGGCGGACAGCGCCAGCGCCTTCGTATTGCAAGGGCAATAGTAAAGCATCCGAAAATACTTATCCTCGATGACTCCACCAGCGCCTGCGATATGACCACCGATGAGCATATCCGCCGCGCGTTACATAATTCCATGCCCGGAACCACAAAAATAATCATTGCCCAGAGAATTGCCTCCATCATGACCTGCGACCGCATTGCGGTTCTTGATGAAGGAAGGCTTTCCGACGTCGGCACCCATGAGGAACTGATGGCAAGAAGCACCATCTATCGTGACGTTTATGAAAGCCAGATGCGAGAGGAGGAAAACAGCCATGCCGAGAGTTGAACTCCGAAACTATAAGGCGGCAAGATCCCCTATGGAAACCCTCCTTCGACTTTTCAAATACTTCAAACACTGCACTCCGGTGCTTGTTGCTGCGGTTGCCTCCATTGCGGTTTATGCCGCGGCCACCATCGGTTCGAGCTACTGCATGAAGCCGCTGGTAAACCTTCTTGAGGAAAGCGATTTTGCCCCCAACGAAACCTTCGCGAAATATATTGCCCTGCTCATCGGGCTCGGGATACTCTATATCCTCAGCGCGGTTACGAACTACCTGCTCAACAGGCTGATGCTTGAATGCAGCACCGTTATCATGCGCGAACTCCGTTCCGAGCTTTTTGCGAAGATGCAGAAACTTCCGGTAAGTTATTTTGACAATAACACCCACGGAAGCCTTATGAGCTATTTCACCAACGATATTGAAGCGACCAACGAGCTTTTGCAGCACAGCATAACCCAGCTTCTTATATCAGTAATGTCGCTTATAGGCACCGTTGCAATGATGCTCGTGCTTTCGATGAAGCTTTTTGCCATAATGGTGGTTCTTGCGGCGATAGTCGTTATGATAGTCCGCATTACCACAAAAGTCAGCAGCAAAAGCTACCGCGCACAGCAAAAGCACGCAGCTTCTGTTAACGGATACATCGAGGAGATGATTTCCGGGCAGCGCGACATCAAGGTTTTTACCCATGAAAAAGAAGTCATGGAAAACTTTGAGCCAATAAACGAAGCGCTTTGCAAGGCTTCCACCACGGCGACCACGGCGACTTCCGTTGTGGGACCGCTTCTCAACAACCTTTCCCATATGTTCTATGCGCTCACCTGCGCCATAGGAGTCCTTTGGCTTTCCGGCGAGGAAGTAGGCGGAATCCTTATCGCGTTTCTCCAGTATATCCGCACTTTTGCGGACAGGGTAAGCCAGATATCCGAACAGTTCAACTCCATCATGCTTGCCCTTGCGGGCGCGGAACGCATTTTTGACGTTCTCGATATGAAGCCGGAGGTTGACGAAGGAAAGGTCACCCTCGAGAAAGTCGAAAACGACTATAACTGGGTGCTCGAGGACGGAACGAGGGTTCCCGTCCGCGGCGACGTTCGCTTCAACAATGTGGATTTTGCATACGTTGAGGGAAAACCGGTTCTGCAGGATCTTACTCTTTTTGCAAAGCCAGGGCAGAAAATTGCTTTTGTCGGCTCCACCGGAGCGGGCAAAACCACCATAACGAACCTTATCAACCGTTTCTATGACATTCAGGGCGGCGAGATCATCTATGACGGCATCAACGTCAAAGATATCAAAAAGGACGACCTTCGCCGTTCTCTCGGAATCGTTTTGCAGGATACCCACCTTTTCACCGGAACGGTTATGGAAAACATCCGCTACGGAAGGCTTGACGCCACCGATGAGGACTGCATAAAGGCGGCGAAAATCGCCAATGCCCATTATTTCATAAGCCACCTGCCCCAGGGTTATGACACGGTTCTTTATTCCGACGGAGCGAACCTTTCCCAGGGTCAGCGCCAGCTTGTTGCCATCGCAAGGGCGGCGGTTTCCGAAGCGCCGGTGCTTATCCTTGACGAGGCGACCTCCTCTGTCGATACCCGAACCGAAAAACTCATCGAAAAGGGTCTTGACGGGCTCATGGAGGGCAGAACGGTATTCATCATTGCCCACCGCCTTTCCACCGTCCGCAACTCCAACGCAATTCTTGTTCTTGAACACGGAAAAGTTGTTGAACGCGGCGACCACGACGACCTTCTTTTGCAGAAGGGCAAATATTACCAGCTTTACACCAATATGATAGAGCTTTCGTAAAAATCGGACGGCGGGGATGATATCCCCGCCGTTTTTTTACCCAAAACTATTGCGCAGACGCTTCAAAAATATTATAATAAAAATTGTAAAGTTATATGAAAAGGAGAGATTTTTCATGGGACTTATTAAAGCAATCGGCGGCGCAGTCGGCGGAGTACTTGCTGACCAGTGGAAGGAATATTTCTATTGCGATGCAATTTCGGCTGACGTTCTTGCCGTAAAAGGACAGAAACGCACAAGCGACAGAAGCTCCAACACCAAGGGAGAAGATAATATTATCTCCAACGGCTCCGTAATTGCCGTTGCAGACGGTCAGTGTATGTGCATTGTTGAGCAGGGCAAAGTTGTTGAAGTTTGCGCAGAGCCCGGTGAATTCAAATACGATACTTCTACCGAGCCTTCCATCTTTGCCGGCAAGCTCGGCGAAAGCATTCTTGAAACCTTTAAGACCATCGGCAAACGGTTTACCTATGGCGGCGACACCGGCAAGGACCAGCGCGTTTATTATTTCAACACCAAGGAACTTATCGGCAACAAATACGGCACCCCGAACCCGGTTCCGTTCCGTGTTGTTGACGAAAGGGCCGGAATTGATATAGATATCAATATCCGCTGCTTCGGCGAATACAGCTATAAGCTTTCCAACCCGATTCTTTTCTATACCAACGTCTGCGGAAACGTCGCGTATCAGTACAAACGCAGCGAGCTTGAGAGCCAGCTCAAATCCGAGCTTCTCACCGCGCTCCAGCCCGCTTTTGCAAAAATTTCCGCAATGGGCGTCCGCTATTCCGCGCTTCCGGGTCATACCATGGAAATGGCAGAAGCTCTTAACGAAGTTTTGAGCGCAAAATGGCGTGACCTTCGCGGCATTGAGATCGTATCCTTCGGCGTTTCTTCCGTAAAAGCGGAGGAAGAGGACGAAAAGATGATAAAAGAGCTCCAGCGCAACGCGGCATTTATGGATCCCACCAGAGCCGCCGCCCACCTTGTTGGAGCGCAGGCTGAAGCTATGACTTCCGCTGCGAAGAATGAAAACGCAGGTCCCGCAATGGCTTTCATGGGTATGAATATGGCCCAGACCGCCGGCGGAGTCAATGCCCAGAACCTTTATGCCATGGGTCAGCAGCAGGCAGCACAGCAGCCGAAACCGGAAATCCCCGCAGACGGCTGGACCTGTTCCTGCGGAAACGTGAATACAGGCAAATTCTGCACCGAATGCGGCGCGAAAAAGCCTGCGGATGGCTGGGAATGTGAATGCGGAACCCTGAACAAAGGAAAATTCTGCATGGAATGCGGAAAAAAGAAACCCGCCGATGAACCGCTTTATAAATGTGATAAATGCGGCTGGGAACCGGAAGACCCGAAAAATCCGCCCAAGTTCTGCCCCCAGTGCGGCGATCCTTTCACCGATGACGATATAAAATAATCGTCATATAAAACTGTCAGTCTTTTTTTGGAGGTATATATTATGGAAAAAGGAAACAAACTTCTTGCGGCAATCTCTTATGTATGGATTCTCTGCATCGTAACCATTCTCTGTGCGAAGGATGACGCATTTGCGCGTTATCATGCAAATCAGGGACTTGTTCTTCTCATTGCGAATATCGCGGCCGGCGTTGTCGGAGCGATCCTTGCGTTCATTCCCGTCGTCGGAATGATCATCAGCTATGCCATCAGCATCGTGCTCTTTGTTTTCATGATTCTCGGCATTGTCAACGCCGTAAAAGGCGAGATGAAACCCCTTCCTCTCATCGGCGGAATCAGCATCATCAAATAATTACATAGACTGAAAAAACAAAAATGCGCTTCATTTTGAAGCGCATTTTGTATATTGAACAAACAGGATAAGGAGGAGCAAAATATGCCCTTTGACGCGGAAATTTTTGATGAAATGAAAAATACCGCTTTGGAAATATTGGCGGGCAAAGAGAAAAAAGATTATGCCCAGGCGATTGTTTTGCGGACAGCCGGGAAAAATAAATATGCCGCCTTTATCGAAAACGCTCTTTCTGCGGAAAAGGCGGAAGAAAATGCTTTGCTTGAAAGATTGATTTTCGCAAAAGACACCGAAATTGAGTATATTCTTTGCCTTTGGCAAAGCGGAGAAATAGATATTCCTTCCCATGATCTCAGAAAAATGATTGCAAAGCTGAACGAAAAAAATTCAGATTCCGAAATTTTTGTTTTGACAGGAAGCGGAATTTCCGCAATCAGACTTGAAAGAACCATGAGATAAAAAAATCCCCGAAAGAATTTCTTTCGGGGATTTTTATACAAAGCTCCTGCAATACATCATTTCAACGGCGCCACGGAAGATTTTCGTTTTTCCGGAAGGCTTGAACTCAAGCTTTTCGTAAAATTTACGTGCAGGAATATTATTTTCAAAAACCCAAAGCATGATTTTTTCAAATCCCGCATTTTTGATTTCGCGGAAAATATGTTCCATCATTACCGTACCGTAACCGCATCTGCGATTTTCCGGAAGGCTGTGTATGCAGATAAGTTCCGCGTAATCGGGCATATCGCTTTCCCTTGATGCGCCCCAGTATGCGATACAATGTGGTTTTCCGTCAACGGAAAGAATAAAGCCGTGCTCGGAATAACTGCACAAAGTCCTTTTGTACATTTCTGTTACACGGTTTATTTCGGTAAGAGCTTCAAGATCATCTCTGGATAAAATTCCTTCGAATGCGCTTTTCCAGGATTCTGTCTGAATATGAGCAAGAACCGCCTCATCTCCGGGGTTTGCCGTTTTTATTTCAATGTTTTCCATTTTTATAATACTCTTTGTCCTTGACGATGAAGATGGGGAAGGGCGGGTCGTTCGGGCGGTTGAGAAAATCGCATTTCATAACGTTATACTGGGCGCCGTTTAGCGAGCTTACAAATTCCATAATGGCGTCCCGTTCGGAATATCCGTTGTTGCGTCCGTAATATACGCAAAGGGAAAGAAGCCCGCCGGGTTTGAGTATATCAAGGGATTTCTGAATGGCGGGTATGCTCGTTTCCGCACGGGTGAAAACGTCGTGGCTTCCGCCCGGAAGCCAGCCGAAATTGAAAACAATACAGTCGGCGGTGTTCGGTTCTGCATATTTATCTATTTCGCTGTGACTCGTGCAGACGACCTCGGTCATATCCGAAAAACCGTGTTCGGCAAGGTTCGCGGCGGTGGAATCGACGGCGCTTTGCTGAATATCCATGGCGAGAACGCGGCCTTCCTTTCCGCAAAGTTCGCATAAAAACACAGAATCATGACCGTTGCCGGCGGTGGCGTCTATGCAGAAATCGCCGGGTTTTATATGCATTTCAAGTATTTTATGAACGATGCCGAGTGCGCTGTATTCGCTGAACATAAGGTTACCTCCGTTTGGGAATTCTGTCTATAATCCTACCCCCGAAAGGGAAATATGTCAAGAAAACAGAGGAAAAAACGGTGTTTTTATACTTTTGGGTATTATAAAACGGCTTATCTTATCTGTAAAGAGACAAGACTTTACAGATTGAAAGCGGGCGTTTTTGAGCGAAAAAAACGGTTTTTGAAGCAAACTATGAACAAAAAGTCAATTTTTATTTATAAATTTAAAAATGATTTGCTTTTTTTAATGATTTATATTATAATGCCTGTTAGATATGCAGAAAGGATGTATTGTCATTATGAAAAAAACCATCGCCGTAATTCTCGGCCTTATGCTTATTGTATTTTCCGTAACCGGCTGTGCAAAATCCAGCGTTACCCATTATGTTGACAGCGATACTTTTGAAGTTCAGTTCTATCCCGTCAGCACTGACGGTGAAACCTATGCTTCCGGTCTTACCGCGCTCCAGATCGTTATGAACACCCCCAACGTTGAAATGGGCGCAGGCGAAATCACTCTTACAAGACTTTCCGACGGCAAAGAAATTTTCAGATATGATGCCCGTATGGATACCGATTACATCTACCTCAACAGCGGAACGAATCCCGCATACGCACAGGTCATCATCATGCTTCCCACAGGAGAATGCCTTGAAGCGGGCGAAAGCTACAGCGTTTCCATGGACGAAAAATTCCTTTACGTTGACGATATCCACAGAGGCGATTCCGACGGCTTCCTCGGAAGATATACCGACTGCAACTGGGAATTCACCATCGGCAATTACGGCTATGACGGCAATATCGCCGAGATGCCCGTCGTTTATCTCGTAGGCGATACCATCGAGATTCCCGTTGCCGTTGCTGATGAAGCGGCAATGGCGGTTCTCCTTTATGACAACGTAAGCGTTGTTTCCGCGGAACAGCGTGCTCTTACCCAGAGCGGCACCTTCACCGTTGACGCCATCGGAGAGGGAACTTCCACCATCTCCGTCATGTTCCTCAAAGAGGACGGAACCCATCTTGAAACCCTCGGTTTCTCCATCACCGTAAAATAATCGGAACAGAGAAAAGGCCGCTTTGGTGCGGCCTTTATTTTTTTGCTTGATATAAACGGCGTTATGATATATAATAATATCTATATATAGCTATTGACAAGCTGGGAGGAATTCGCCATGAAAGTAAATCTTCTTTGCCATACACCGGAACCGGAAAAAACCATTGCCGCCGCCGCAAGACTTTGTTACAGCAATTCCGGCGCTGACGAGCTTTTTGACGGCATGACCGAGGAAAAAGCGGCTTCCTATGTGGCGATGCTTGAGCGACTCGGGCACGAAAGCCCCCTTGAACACGTTACGTTTACTTTCACAATAGAAGGAGTTTCAAGGGCGTTCCTTGCCCAGATAACCCGCCACAGAATCGCTTCATTCAGCGTTCAGAGCCAGCGTTATGTCAATAAAGAAGGTCATTTCGATTTTATAGTACCGCCGAGCATCAAAGAAAATGACGAGGCTTTGGCTGAATATAATAGAATTATGGAAACCTGCAGCGAAAGCTATAAAAAGCTCACCGAAATTCTTAAAAAACAGGCGGCGGAGCAATTTACGGCGGAGGGAAAATCTGAGGAGGAAGCCCTTCGGCTCGCGGAAAAAAAGGCCATCGAGGACGCTCGCTTTGTTCTTCCCAATGCCTGCGATACAAAAATGATCGTCACCATGAACGTCCGCAGCCTTCACAATTTCTTCAGGCTTCGCTGCTGCAACCGTGCCCAATGGGAAATTCGCGCCGTGGCTGACGAAATGCTCCGGCTTTGCAGGGAAGAAGCACCTTCTCTTTTTGCCCATGCGGGTCCTTCCTGCGTTTCCGAGGGCAGATGTTCCGAAGGCAAAATGACCTGCGGCAAGCCCAGAACAGAGCTCATCGTAAAATAAGGAGGAATATCATGGTATATATTTTCCTTGCGAACGGATTCGAGGAAATGGAAGCGGTGATTCCTTTTGACCTTATGAAAAGGGAAGGCATCGCAGTAACGACGGTCGGCATCGGCGGAAAAACCGTGACCGGTGCCCACGGACTTTCTGTAACAGCGGATATTTCCGAGAAGGAAGTTTTATTCGATGATGCAGAGGCGGTCGTTTTTCCCGGCGGAATGCCCGGTGCCGTAAACCTTAAAAATTCAGAAACCGTTAATAATGCCATAACATTTGCGCTGCATAATAATATTATCATCGGAGCTATTTGCGCTTCTCCGGGGGTCGTTCTTTCCGGGACGGGCGCCCTTGAAGGCAAAAGATACACATGCTACCCGGGGTTTGAGGTCGCAGAGGGCAGATATACCGCCGCAATGACCGAAACGGACGGAAAGCTTATCACCGCAAACGGCCCGGAAGCAGCCGTAAATTTTGCAAAGGCGCTTATTTCCGCGCTCAGATGATTTTGGAATCAACGATAGCCGTAAAAGCCGAAAGCCCTGCGTTTTCGGCGCAGGGCAAGGGTTTATGGATCGGTTATCAGCCGCAGCCACAGCCGCAATCGTTGCCGCAGTTATTGCAGCCGCAGCCGTTATTGCCATAAGTGTTTCCGTTGCCGCAGCAGCTGAAGAGAAGAATAAGGATGATGATCCACCAGCAGCAGTTGTTGTTTCCGAACATGAAATTTCACCTCGTAAAGATAATTTTATACGGGCGGGCGGAAGATTCGATTTCCGTTTTTCGCCGGTATGTTATATGATATGAAAACTTTCAGATGTTGGTTACCGGGTAACCTTCAAAATGATTGGAGGATTTTATGAATAACAAAGAATTTGAGGATTTCTTCAAAGACCTTGACCCCATTGACGTTCCGGAGGCAGATGCTTCGGAAGATGAGGAAGAGGATTTTGCTTTCTCTTCGTTTTTCGAGGACGCCACCACAAAAAAGGCAAAAGAGCCGGAAATCAAAAAAACGGTGAAGAGCGAGTTCGTTTTTGAAGATGACGTTTTTGCGCCTCCGCCGCCGGAAGAGGAAGAAGAAATACCCGTGCCGGTCAAAAAAGCGCCGGTGCGTGAAACCGTGAAAAAGGAACCGGAAAAGAAAAAAGTCCCGGCGGAGCTTTCTGAAGAGGAAATTGCCCGCAGGAAAAAGAAAAGAAGAAGATACAACACAGCCTATAACTGGCTTATCACCATTATATGGGTTTCCGCGGTGCTTGCGGTTTCTGTCTTTATCGCTTCCTTTGCTCTTTCGAGCATAAATGACCTTGTGGGCTTCAGCAAGGAAAGCAGGGAAGTCGAAATCACCATTCCCGAAGGCTCGAGCCTTTCGGAGGTTGCGGAAATCCTCGAGAAAAACGGAATAATCGACGAACCCTTCACCTTCGAGGTTTATGCCATGATAAAGGATATGGAGGGCAGGATCGCCGCCGGAACCTATACTCTCAATTCAAACCTCGGCTATGACCAGATTTTCCAGGAGCTCAAGAGCAAGGAAACTGCGAAGAACGTTGTGACCCTTACGTTCCAGGAGGGAATGACCATATCGGAAATTGCCGCAAGACTTGCGGAAAACGGTGTTTGCGACTATGACGAGTTCATGGCGGCGGTGGATACGGAGGTATTTGAATACGAGTTTGAAAGCATGATGGGCACAAGCGAGTATATCTACCATAAATGGGAGGGCTATCTTTTCCCGGATACCTATGAGTTTTATACCAATTCCACCCCGAGAAGCGTTATGGCGAAATTTATAGCCAACTTCAACAACAAGATTTCCGGATATTACGTCCGTATGCAGGAACTTGGGCTTTCGCTCCATGAGGTGATAACCCTCGCTTCCGTAATCCAGTCCGAAGCCGGCTATGTTGACGATATGAGAAACGTATCCTCCGCGTTCCATAACCGACTTGCAAAGGGTTCGGGACTTCCTTATCTCCAGTCCGACGTAACATGGTTCTATTACGAACAGGAGATCATGCCATATGTTGATGACGAGGCGCTTTCTGATATTTACCATACCTCTTATGATACCTATTATAAGCAGGGACTTCCGGTGGGACCCATCTGCAACCCCGGTCTTAATGCGATCGAAGCGGCTCTCTATCCCAATGATACGAACTATTATTTCTTTGTAACCGATAAAACCGGAAAATTCTATTTCGGCAGGACCCAGGCAGAGCATGAAGCAAACGTCGCGGAAGCGGCAAGGGTCAACGCATCCCTCGAAAACGGAGAATAAACAGAATACCGAAAAGACAGTTCAGGACAGAGACACTTCTTTAAGAGGTGTCTCTTTTTTTGCCGCTTCATAAAGAAAGATTTTAACCATAATCCTTACGGTGCTCATATAATATAAGGAAAATTATCCGATGAACGGCGGTATATATTATGAAAGAATATTTTTTCCTTTTAAGTTCCGTAACGAGCGCAATGAAAAGCGAAGGGATACTCCAGAAAAACGGATACAAAGCCTACGTTTTCCGGGATACCGGTATGAATCCATATGGCTGCGGCTATGTTGTGAAGGCCGCGGGGGATAAGGATAATATGGCGGCTTTGCTCCGAAAGAACGGAATCAGAATCAACGAAATAAGGGACGGGCGGTGAAAAAATGCTCTATTTTGATAACGCCGCCACAACCTATCCAAAGCCCGCGGCAGTAAGAAAAGCCGTCGAGGAAGCGTTTTTGCGCTTTGGCGCGAACCCCGGCAGAAGCGGCCACAGCATGGGAATGGAAACTTCGAGGGCAGTATTTGACTGCCGTGAAAAGGCGGCAAAGCTTTTCGGAACAGACTTTCCGGAAAACGTTGTTTTTACAAAAAACTGCACCGAAGCTATAAACATCGTGCTCATGAGCATCGGAAAAACCGGCGGACATATTATTATATCCGACCTTGAGCACAATTCTGTGCTCAGGCCGCTCCATGAGCTTAAAAAGCGCGGTATAATCGAATTTTCCGTTGCAGAAACATTTGAATGTGAACCGGAAAAAACGGTGGAAGCATATCGGAAGCTTATACGGAGGGATACAAAACTGATTGCAGCAACAGGGGCATCGAACGTTTTCGGGATAAAGCTTCCGCTGGAAATGCTCGCGGAGCTGGCCCATGAGCACGGAATACCTTTTATGGCGGATGCGGCACAGGTCGCGGGTGCAAAACCTATTGATATGGAGAGTTTCGGCATTGATTTTCTTTGTGCGCCGGGGCACAAGGGGCTGCTCGGACCGATGGGAACCGGTATTCTCATAACCCGCAAGCCGGAGCTTTTGAAGCCGATGCTTTACGGCGGAACCGGAAGCTACTCGCTCCTTGCGGAACAGCCGGAGGAGATGCCGGAAATGCTCGAAAGCGGAACCCTCAACGTTCCGGGGATATGCGGGCTTTTGGCCGGAATCGAAAAAGTTCTTGCGGAAGGGGAGGAACGTATCGCAAAAAGGGAAAATTCCCTTGCGAAGCTTCTTTATGCCGAACTTTCCTCCATGGAAAACGTAAATCTTTACACAAAACCGCCGGAAATTCCGACCCACAGCCCGGTCATTTCTTTTACAATAGGAGATTTTACCGGGGAGGAAACGGCGGCGCTCCTTTCCGGAAAAGGAGTTGCCTCCCGGGGAGGGTTCCATTGTGCCGCCCTTGCCCACAGAAAAATGGGAACGGAAAACCGCGGCACCTGCCGTTTGAGCATCGGACCGATGAACACGTTTGACGAAACGATGCGCCTTATCAAAATCATCCATTCATTGGCAAAAAAATAATGCCTCTGTTAACAAAATTATACTTGAAAATACTTCCTCTTGTGATATTATTATATTAAGCAGAAATTTATCTTAAGAAGATTAATATAAAAGAGGAAAAAATATGGGAGAACTTGCATTTTCTTGGAATAATATTCTCAACGTTCTCAAAACCTTCGGTTTCTGGGATCTGGTCGATATCATAATAATTGCCTATCTTTTATACAGGGTCCTTCTCTTTGCAGCGAACACAAGGGCGGGACAGCTTATAAAGGGTATTTTTCTCCTGCTTATCGTATATATCATTTCCGCTGCCCTTGACCTTAAAAGCACGTCATATATCCTCGAGCAGGTTTTCAGCTTCGGTATTATCGCGATAGTCGTTGTTTTCCAGCCGGAACTCCGCCACGCCCTTGAAAGTATGGGCAAATCGAGGATTTCAAACCTCACTTTCTTTAACTTCAATACTGAAAAGGTCGATGAAGAAACGGTTATGCGAAACTGCATAGCGAAAGTCGTTGACGGCGTTACGGAGCTTTCGAAGCACTATGTCGGCGCTCTCATCGTTTTTGAACGCGAAACCAAGCTCGGTGAAATAATCTCCACAGGAACGATTGTAAATGCCGAACCCAGCAAGGAGATCATCGGAAATATTTTCTTCCATAACGCACCTCTCCATGACGGCGCAACTATTATCCGCGGCGGAAGAATTTATGCGGCGGGCTGCTTCCTTCCGCTTTCACAGAACTACGACATCAGCAATATGCTTGGAACGAGGCACAGAGCTGCCCTCGGCATGAGCGAAAACAGCGATGCCGTCACGGTTGTTGTTTCCGAAGAAACCGGAAAGATATCCATGGCGGTAAACGGGAACCTCATGCGCGAGCTTGACCCGGTTTACCTCAAGCGCAAGCTCGAGGAATATCTGATTCCGGAGAAAACCGAGCCCAAGGTTGCCAAAATCTTCGGCAAAGGAGGCGCAGAGGATAAATGAACGCATTGATAAAAGATAAAAGAGTGCTTTTCGCACTTTCTTTGGTGGTTTCATTCATACTCTGGCTCACCGTTTCCATGGTTCTTCGCCCCACGGGCGAAATCGTGGTAAGCGGAGTCGGAGTAAACGTAAACGTCCAGTCCGGTATCCTCGGTGAGCTTGGACTTTCCGCGATTGAAGGCGGCGAAGGCACCGTAAACGTTACCATAAGCGGTTCCCGTTCTGTAATAGGCGGCGTTTCCGCAGAGGATATTTCCGTTTCACCCTCTCTTTCGGGGGTGAGCGGCGCCGGAACCTACGAACTTGAACTCCGTGCAAGCAACAACAGCTCGAAGGATTTCGAGATAACGTCGATTTCTCCCTCCACAATAGTGGTGAAATTCGACAAATACGTGGACAAAACCGTTGACCTCAAATACGTCATAACCGGCGAATACAATATTCCCGATGAATTTGTCCAGGAGGAAATCTATACGGATCCTTCCGAGGTAATCGTCACCGGACCGGAAAGCGACCTTGCTGTTATTGACGGAGCGATCGTCGAGGTCATTCTTTCCGGCGATTACAGCGAAACCATCGCCGCTGTTGGGGAAATCACCCTTGTTGACAGGGACGGAAACCCGGTGAAATATAACGAGGACGAAATCAGCATCAACGTGGAGGTCGCAACGGTTTATCTTCCGGTCCATAAAACTTCCGTTCTGCCCATAACCTTTGATTACACGAATATTCCGGAATATTTTGATATTTCAAACATCAAATATTCCCTTTCCGTAAGCGAGATCGTCGCGGAGGGCGAGGACAGCATCATCGACAGATACAGCGATCTTTTCGTTGGATACATCGACGTAAGATTCATTTCCCTTGATAATCCTTCCGCGAGCTTCAGAATAAAGCTTCCGGACGGGCTTACCATGCAGAACCACAATGATTCCGTTGATATCGAATTCGACCTTGACGGATATGTTGAAAGCACCTTCAACGCGACCCAGATAAACATAATCAATGTTCCGAAGGGATATGCCGTGACCTCAAACGCGAAACGGGTTTCCGTAACGCTGATAGGTCCGGAGGAAATCATAAATGAAATTACCGCGGACGATATAGTTGTTCAGATTGATTTGAGCACAAGGGAGATCACCCAGACTGGACAGTACAGGCTTACGGCGGAGGTGTTCCTTCCCGGCGGACAGAACGCATGGGCAATCGGAACCTATTCCATAACCGTTACGGTAAAAGAAAATTGATAAAAGGCAAAAAGGCTCAAGCTTTTTGAGCCTTTTTGATTTTATAAAAACGAGGAGAATGAAAAATGCCGCTTATAGTTTCCGAAATAAGAATATCGCCCGGCGAACCGAAGGAACTTGCCTTTGAAAAGGCACTTTCGGTGCTCAAAATAAAACCATCGGAAGCGAAAGAACTTTCCATATCCAAAATTTCGGTTGATGCAAGACATAAAGACAGGGTGAACCTTGTGCTTTCGGTTTCCGTAAGCTGCGAAAACGAGGAGAAGATCGCCGCAAAAATAAAATCAAAAAACGTCGTGCTCAGAAAAATAGAACCGGGCGAAATCCCGGTGCTCAAGGCAAAGCCGGCGGTGAGCCCGGTTATAATCGGATTCGGTCCGGCGGGTATGTTTGCAGGACTTTATCTTGCGAGAGCCGGCGCTTGCCCGATTATTTTCGAGCGCGGAGCAAAGGTCGAAGAAAGAACCGCGGCGGTTGAAAATTACTGGAAAGGCGGCGTGCTCAACGAAAGGGCAAACGTCCAGTTCGGCGAAGGCGGCGCCGGAACCTTCAGCGACGGCAAGCTTACCACGAGGATAAATGACCCAAGGTGCGATTTTATTATCAGAGAACTCGAAAAACACGGCGCACCGGCGGAGATACTCAGCAAGGCCAAACCCCATATAGGCACGGATATGCTCAGAACCGTTGTCAGAAATATCCGCGAGGAAATCATCTCCCTCGGCGGGGAGATACATTTTCTTTCAAAAGCTGAAGATATCGGCATAAAAAACGGAAAAGTTGTTTCCGTTTCCGCAGGTGGAACCGATTTTTCCGCGGAAAACGTGATTATTGCCGCCGGTCACAGCGCAAGGGATACTTTTGCCATGCTCAAAGAAAAAGGCGTGCTTATGGAAGCAAAACCTTTTTCTGTCGGCGTAAGAATTGAGCATCTGCAAAGCGATATAAACCGGGCTCAGTACGGCGAATTCGCCGAACACCCGGCGCTTTGGGCGGCGGAATATCAGCTTTCCCAGCATATCGGCGAGCGCTGTGCCTATACCTTCTGTATGTGTCCGGGCGGATACGTTGTTCCTTCCGCGGACAGGGAGGACGCCATAGTTACCAACGGCATGAGCTGTTTTGCCCGTGACGGAAAGAATGCAAACTCCGCTCTTGTCTGTTCCGTTTCCGCAGAAGATTTCGGCGGTGACCCTTTTAAGGCCATGGCCTTCCAGCACGAAATAGAGAAAAAAGCCTTTGAGATGGGGAAGAAAAAAGCCCCTGCTCAAACTGTCGGAGCTTTTTTGAACGGAGGTATTTCGAGGTTCGGAAAAGTTGAACCAACCTATGCGAGAGGCGTTGCCGACGAAAATCTTGCGAAGCTTTTCCCGGAGGAAATCACCTCCGTGCTCAAAACGGGGATAACGGCTCTCGACCGGAAGCTCCGTGGCTTTGCTGACCCGCAGGCGGTGCTCACCGGACCTGAAACGAGGACGAGCTCCCCGGTCCGCATAGTAAGAAACAGCGAAACACTCGAAGCGGTCGGCGTTGACGGGCTTTATCCCTGCGCCGAAGGCGCAGGATATGCCGGCGGAATCATGTCCGCCGCCGCGGACGGGATCCGCTGCGCTGAAAAGGTGCTCGGGAAGCTGCTTGACATCTGAGTTGCAAAGAGTTATAATACAGAAAAATTCAGGGAGGCAATGCAATGTATTCACAGGAAAGACAGTTTAATATTTTTTCTGTAAAGTCTGCAAACTGGTGCCCAGTTTTCAGGCTTGCATTGCAATACCCGAATTGCGGAAAATAGATTTTCGCATAAGGATAAAAGCAAATGCAGGCTGTGTTTTTTCATAGCCTGCATTTTTATTTTTAAAATTTGAAAGGAAGAAAACTATGGAAAACGAAAAATATCTTAAGGAATTTTATGAAACCATCGACGAAAACAGCCGCCTTGATACCCGTTATGGCAATATTGAGTTCGTTACGACTATGAAATACATAGAAAAATACCTTAAACCCGGTGACAAAATAATTGAAATCGGAGCCGGAACCGGAAGATACAGCCACACTTTTGCACAAAAAGGCTTTTATGTTGATTCGGTGGAGCTTTTGGAACATAATATTGAAATATTCAAAGCGAATACAAATGAGGAAGAAAAAATTACGATAACGCAGGGGAATGCCGTCGATTTGGCGGAATTTGAGAGTGAAAAATATGATATAACGCTCCTTCTCGGACCGATGTATCATCTTTTTACCGAGGAAGACAAGATTAAAGCTCTTTCGGAAGCGATTCGTGTAACCAAAAAAGGCGGAATCGTTTTTGCGGCGTACTGCATGGGCGATGCGGCGGTTATCATGTACGGTTTCAAAAGGGGAAAAATAAAAGAGATTATTGAAAAATGCATGATTGACACCGAAACTTTCGCGGCTTTTTCCGAACCTTGGGATATTTTTGAGCTTCACAGAAAAGAGGACATAGATGCTCTTATGAGCAATTTTAATGTTGAGCGTCTGCATTTTCTTGCAACGGACGGTTACGCAAACCATATGCGCGATATCCTTGATGAAATGGACGACGAAACCTATGAGCTTTTTGTAAAATACCACCTTGCCACCTGCGAGCGTTCCGATATGACGGGTTATTCCAACCACACCCTCGATATTTTCAGGAAGAAATAAAAAATCCACCCTTCAGCAGGAAAGCTAGAGGGTGGATTTTGTTTATAAATCAAATCTTTCTTTTATGATTCTGGCGGTTTCTTCCGCAGAAAGGTTTGTATTATCTATTTTAATATAGTTTTCAAATGGAATTTTACCGTCGAAACTTATAAAGCGGCGTTTTTCGTCATCGCGGAGCAGACGAAGTTCCGATTTTTCGATGTCGCGCTTTGAAGCTTTGTTGGCAAGACGGTTTTCGGTTTTGTTGCGTTCAAGCCGGACTTCTGTCGGTGCAACAAGCTCAGCGTAATAAAATTCTGTGCCGTAAGGTTCGAAAATCTTTTTTATTTCTTCGCCGAATTCCCAGTCAGAAGGCTCATCAAAAGCCCACATGAAAGTAAAAATCATTCCGTAATTATCGGAAGCCGCAAAGTCTTCAAAAATAACCTTGCGAAGTTTTCCGATGGTTTCTCTGGAAAAATATCCGAAAATATCAAGTACCGGTTCAATGGTCAATGTGATTATGGAAAAGCCGAAGGTCGGTTATTTTGCAAAGTTCCTGACCGACGGTCATTTTGCCGACGGCGGCATCGCCAAAAAGGAAAAGCAGTTTCATTTTTTCTCCTTATAAAAGTTCCCTGAAATAAAGCCCGTTGGTCTTTTCAAAATCCGCAGGGGATTTTTCTTTGAACATATCATAGATTTTTTTGCAGCTTTCAGCCGATTCATCGGTGAACCAAAGGGTCATAAAGTCAATGCCGGAAAAATCCTTGTCCGCAACGTAAAGAGGCAGGCTGTTGAGAAGGGTTCCGAACTTCTTTTCAAAACAGAGATAGGCGAATTCCTTACCTTTTCTATCCTTGATTTTGCCTTTTCCCGGGCAGCTTTTACAGCCGGAAGCTTTTTTAAGCGGGCAGGCGCGCATCCTCATAAGGGGAAGATAGCCGTAACCGAGGATTCCCCTCGGAATATTTCCGCCGAGGTCGCGGATTTTCGGTGCGGAAAGTTCGAAGGAAACGGTGGCATCGGAAACGCCGAGCTTTTCGTATTCCTCGAGGGCGATGCTGTTGAGGATATTGAGCCCGTGCCCGCCGTGAATCATAAGACCGCAGTCCTTTGCGATGCGAAGGGCACAGATGTTTTCACAAAGGGCATGGCGAAGCCCTTTTTCTTTAAGAAGGCAAAGCCGGCTTTTGATTTTTTCCTCATCATAGGGGAAAATGAGAGCGGGAAGTTCGCAAAAAAGCCTTTCACCGAATATTTCAATGGCTTCAGGGTGTTTTTCGATTTCCGCAATGGGCAGAATGATTGCTTCCGCATTGTCTGTAAGCGCAATCTGTTCGAACTTTTCTGCCCTGATACGAAGATTTGTTTTTTCGGCAATATGTTTTTTTGCCTTGGGTATAATAATTTCATTCATCGCATGGGGAACGACCGATTCCCGAAGTTCCATAAGATCTGCAAGGGCGCTTCGGCGCATTTCGTTGAGTTCGCCGGCGGAAATGACGGGTTCGCCTTCGGCGGAAAATTCGAGCGCAGAAAGATAAAACGGCGTTCCGCCGGTTTTTGAAAGATAACGCTCCGCAAGGGCTTTATCGGTCGGCGCGCGGAGAGCTTTTTCACAGATTCCGCCGGGAACGGAAACGTTGTTTTCGCCGTCGGAGACCCAAAGCAGGGAAGGCGCGTTTTCCGAAACAAAAAGGCTCATTTCGAGAGGGATCTTTTTCGGTTCGTCCTTATAAAGAAGGGCAAGATTTTTCAGCACTTTATCCGCGGCGGTTACGTCATCGTGGCTGCGAAAGCCGAACATATCGGAGCTGCGCTTTCCGGTCAGATATCCGTCGGTGAAGCCCTGACGGGAAAAAACTGCCCGAAGCGAATCAATATCGGGCTTTTCTTCTGCAAGAGCGGCTTTGCAGGCCGCCACAGCCGCCGCAACGTATTCCGGGCGTTTCATCCTGCCTTCGATTTTAAAAGAGCACACACCGGCTTTCGCAAGCTCCCTGATATGCTCGATATGGGACATATCCTTGAGGGAGAGAGCATGGTCCTTTTCGCCGAAGCGAAAATCAAGCCGGCAGGGCTGGGCACAAAGTCCGCGGTTGCCGCTTCTTCCGCCGAGAACGGATGAAAGATAGCAGCAGCCGGACATACACATGCAAAGCGCGCCGTGGACGAATGCTTCGAGCTCGATATCGGTACGTTCGGCGATATATTTTATTTCATCAAGCGAAAGTTCGCGGGAAAGAACCGCGCGGCTGAAGCCGAGTTTCCGGGCTTCGAGGGCGCCGGAGAGGTCGTGTATGGTCATCTGGGTTGAAGCGTGCATTTCAATGGAGGGACAGATTTCCCGGACGAGCCTCGCGGCGGCGAGATCCTGGACTATTACCGCATCAACTCCCGCGGAGGCGATGCTTTTGATTTCTTCGATGAGAGCGGGAAGTTCGGAATCCATCACGAGTGTATTGAGGGTGACGTGTACTTTGACGCCCCTTGCATGACAGTATGAAACCGTTTCGGAAAGTTCATGATCCTCGAAATTGGAAGCATTGCGCCGGGCATTGAAATTCTTTGCTCCAAGGTAAACCGCATCTGCGCCCGCTCTTACGGCGGCGATGAGCTGCTCTTTTCCGCCGACAGGGGCGAGTATCTCGGTCATTTATCCGCACCTCCTTCAAAATGCTGCAAACTATTTAATTATAATAGCACAAAGCGACGGCATAAAGCAAATATCTTTGAAAAAATATAAAAAAATTTTAAAAAAGGGCTTGATTTTTCTTTTCGTTTTTAGTATAATAATCAAGCGCTGTGATAAACAGCAAGTTTGCTTGAGCAATCTGGAGATGTCGCCTAGATGGTCGAGGGCGCGCGACTGGAAATCGCGTA